>CAZUVG010000588.1:0-2005 GCA_964623765.1 uncultured Roseicyclus sp. | reverse complement strand
GGTGTAGGCCGGCGCCCCTCCATGGGTGCGCGAGACCGAGCGGACGAGATCGCCGATCGTGCGATAGGCCACGGCGTCGATCTCGGATCGCATGTCGGCCGCGTAGAACGCGGTCCACGGGCGCTCGGTGCTCGTCATCTCCGTCCCTCTTCGCCGGGCGCGTGCGGCCGGCGCCTGCGGGGCAGCTTCCCCCCGGAATCCGCTGCGCGCGCCGCGATCGGCCCGGCACTGATCCGTCGCGAGAATGCACGATTTCGGCGCCTCCGCCACATCTCATGCGGATACGGCCGATCCGGACATGCGGCCTGCGCGCGTCCCCGGCACGCCGGCCTCCGCCGCGTCACGCCCGGTCGGCAAGCGCACCTCCCCGAAGCTGCCGAATTTTTCGGCATCCGCCGGCGCGGGCCGGATCCGGCCGCGGCGATGCTTTGACCTGCACGCGCCGCTGCGGCGATCTGCACGGGCGCAGAGCATTTAGGGTTCCGCCCGACCCGCAAGGGCTCGGGGCTGGTCCGAGAAATGCAGCCGCGCCGGCAAATTCCGGCGCGGTACACGGCGGGCCAAAATCCCGGGAGAGCACTGCGTCGCAAGTTCGGCCGCTCCCCTGAACAGTCTTTCCGGTTGGACATGTGACAAGATCCACACGGAGGGACCCGTACGATGACCAGATTTGCACCCGCCACCACGACGACCAACGGACTTGCGCCGACGTCTACCCTCGCCCCGTGCAGGAACGCGCCCCGTCCCGCGTGGCATGATCGATCTGAGCGGGCCGGATACCTTGCGGCTATCTCAAGGAACGCATCATCATGGACCGCTGGGCCGAACGCTTCGGGATCAACGTGGAGATCGTGCAGATCAAAGGCCACGTCGAAGCGATCGATCTCCGCACCGCCGGTGAGTTCGAAGGGATCACGGCGACCGACATGGGTACGCTGTCGATCCCGGCCGGTTCCGACGTGAACACCATGGGGCTGACCCTGGGCACCTTCTCGAACGGCAGCGACGCGGTTATTTCCAAGGGCGGGAGCGGGCTCGAGGCTCTCGTGGGCATGTCTCGCGACCTCAAGGGTATCGACCTGTCCGAAGCCTTCAAGCTCGGCGACCGCGTGATCGTCTTCGACAAGACCCGCCGGGACCCGCACGACCCGGCCGCCTACGGCACGACGATCACCTACGACTTCGATGCCCGCCACGGCGGCATTCCCTACCAACTGAAAGAGGACGTCCATGATCTGGAGCGAGAGGCGCCGCAGCCGGTCGCATAACCCGGCCGACCGACCCCTGCGCGACCGGCGCGCGCATCACCCCGACCTGTCGAAGCTGCAGGGCTGGCGCTCGATGAAGGCCGAGGCCGACATCCCCGAGGGCCGCTGGGACGAGGAGCGCCGCTGGGCGCTGCGGATGGGGCTCACCGGCGCGGACACGATCGAGGACCGCTCGATCCCCACCTTCGCGCGCGGGGAGCTGCCGCATTACGCCGGCATCAACACCTTCCTCAAGGCGCCCTATGCCGAGGACGTCACCGAGGTCGGCCGCTACGACGCGACCGTGCTCGGCATCCCCTTCGACGGCGGCACGACCTACCGCCCCGGCACCCGCTTCGGGCCCCAGGGCGTGCGCAAGATCTCGGCGCTCTACACGCCCTACAACTACGAGATGGCCGTGGATCTGCGCGAGCAGATGACGCTCTGCGACGCGGGCGACGTGTTCACGATCCCGGCCAACATCGAGAAGAGCTTCGACCAGATCAGCCGCGCCGTCGCCCACGTCTTCAGCTCGGGCAGCCTGCCGATCATGATCGGCGGCGACCATTCCATCGGCTTTCCCTGCCTGCGCGGCATCGCCGAATGCACCAGCAAGACCATCGGCATCGTGCATTTCGACCGCCACGCCGACATCCAGGAGAAGGACCTCGACGAGCGGATGCACACCACGCCGTGGTTCCATGCCACCAACCTGCCCAACGTGCCGGCGAAGAACCTGGTGCAGGTGGGCATCGGCG
>CAZUVG010000587.1:0-2015 GCA_964623765.1 uncultured Roseicyclus sp. | reverse complement strand
CGTGTCAAGCGGGAGGCCGCCCCGGCAACCGCGGGCGAGAGCGGCCTCGATGTCGTCGGGGATCAGTGACGGATCAGGGCGATGACGGATTGCCCCTCGGCCTTGTAAGGGCTGGCGAGCGATACCGCGCCGGACATCCCCAGCAGGATGCTCGTGACGATGATCGTGTGCCTCAGCTGCTTCATGCGTTTCATTGCTCGTTCTCCTCTGCCGGCACCTTCTTTTCGAGCCGTGCGAGGTGAGCGTTCACGACCCTGACGGCCGCGCGATGGCCGGAAACGGGCGAAAATGGGGCGGCACGCCCGGTCGGCGGAGTCAGGCCGAGGCGAGGCGACCGCGCGTTGCGGGCACCGGAGCGCGGAACAGCGGCCGCCGGTGCGGCGTTGACGCCATGACAGGCAGATGGAGGCCGACATGAGCGACAATGACATTCCACGACGCGCCCGCGACCCCCGCACGGGCGAGACGCCGGAGCCGCCGCAGCATGCCTGCGCGGACGACCCAACTCACGGCGTCGATCCCCAGCGCGACCGTCTGGACCCCGTGATGCGGCCCGGGATTTCGCGGCAGCCGGGTCAGAGCGCGCATAAGGGGGCCATGCAAATGGCAGGGAAACCGCGGCGCCGAAGCGACATCGCGCCCACCATCGGGCTGGCGATCTTCATCGCCGCCCTCGTGGTGGCAGCGGGCTTCCTGTGGGCCTGAGAACGAAACCGGATCGGAGGCAGGGCATGCCTGACAGGAACGAAAGAAACCGCTCGAACGGACCGCGGTCCCCCGTCATCGGCCTCATCGTGGCAGCCGTCGCGATCGTCGCCGTGGGGATTGCGCTGTTCCTCGCTGGCGCGCCCTCGTTCCGCGAGGAAGATGCGATCTTCGGGGAGGAGGACTTCCCGGAGGCGCCGCTGCCGCCCGGGGCCGGCTCGGCGCCCGACGGCGCGGCGGACATGGAGCGCGGCGGGCTGACCGACGGCACGGTGCCTGACGATGCCGTCGACCGGACGATCAACACCGACAACGTGCCGGCGCTGCTGCAGTCGGACGGAGACCCCGCGCCCGAGCCGTCCGCAGAAGGGCTCGAGCCCATCGACGAGGGCAGCGGCGACATCCTTCCGGAAATCGCCGACGAGACCGAGATGAACGTACCGGGCGAGGACGAGGACGGCAGTGACGCCACGGATGACGGCGAGGCCGAAGCTGCAGGGGGGACGGCCAGCGACGCGGAGGACGAGGCGACCGGGCAGTGATCGCGCGGCCCCTCGCTTGCGGGTCGGCGGACGCTTTCCCATATCTCCCTTCGAGGCCCTTCGCATCCATGCCGCTTGTCCGGGTGGAGCATCGGGGCGCTTGAAAGAGGAGACGACACATGAACCTTGAGAAGTTCACCGACCGCGCACGCGGCTTCATCCAGGCTGCACAAACGATCGCGCAGAGGGAAGATCACCAGAAACTGGTGCCCGAGCACCTGCTGAAGGCGCTGCTCGACGACGAGCAGGGCATGGCCGCGAGCCTGATATCGCGGGCGGGCGGGGCGCCCGCGCGGGTTGTCGAGACGCTTGACCTGGCGCTCGGCAAGCTGCCGAAGATCACCGGCGATGCGGGACAGCTCTATCTTGACGGGCAGACCGTGAAGGTTCTGACCGAGGCCGAGAAACTCGCGAAGAAGGCGGGCGATAGTTTCGTGGCGGTGGAGCGGATGCTGACCGCGCTCGCCATGGTGCGTTCGGGCGCGAAGGATGCGCTGGATGCCGGCGCCGTGAACGCGCAGGCGCTGAACGCCGCGATCGAGGACTTGCGGAAGGGCCGCACCGCCGATTCTTCCAGCGCCGAGGAGAGCTACGATGCACTGAAGAAGTATGCCCGCGACCTGACGGAGGCCGCGCGGGAGGGCAAGATCGACCCGATCATCGGCCGCGACGAGGAAATCCGCCGCGCGATGCAGGTGCTCAGCCGGCGGACGAAGAACAACCCCGTCCTGATCGGCGAGCCGGGCGTCGGCAAGACCGCCATCGCCG
>CAZUVG010000586.1:0-2015 GCA_964623765.1 uncultured Roseicyclus sp. | reverse complement strand
TCACCGGGGGCGAAGGGCGGGTTCTCCGCCTCGCCCCGGCTCGCCGGCTCGGACATCTCGACTGTGTCGTGTTCCCACGGTCCCCGGTCGTTCCGCACCCCGTACTCCCCACGGCCCCGACGTCCCCCGCATCGCCTCCTGCGGCGACGGGACCTCGGCACAATGACCATACGGCATTCATCGCGATCGGCCAGAGGGCGGCATCGGCCCCGGGCCGGCGACCGACAGGCGGGTGACACTGCCCAGCTTCACGGCTTGGGCGCGGCGCGACCTTCCGACCGGTTTCCGCCGGACCGGCTCGTGAGGGCTGGCCGCGACGTCCTATCATGATCCGAACAGGCGGACGGCCTCCGTTCGACCAACGTGAGTGGCCGCCATGCGACGCGTGAGACACGCCGCCGCCACCCGCGCGAGCCGGCCGAGACAATCGGCCTCCTCGCAGTCTCGGTGATCATCGGGCCGGCATGAGCTAGCCTCGGTGCCGCCCCATCGGAGCAATGCACTCACGATGACACGACGCCACGTCAGGCTCGTCGGACCTCGCGCGGGGGGAGAGCGCCTTCGGGCGGCCACGCTCCGGCAGCTGCTCGCGGTTCTCATCGATGGATCACAGCGGGCGCTGCGGCTGCGCCTCCAGGGCAGGAGCACCGCCCGAGGAACGCCGCCGGCGTGGATCGTCGCGGCCACCGACTTCGAAGTTCGGCTGCGGTCCGGGTCGACCGTCCTCGAGATCGATGCTCCCACGCTCGACGAGGCCGCTCCGGACCAGTTCGCTCAGGGGTCGCTTTTTTCCGAGGTCGATGCGGGTCGACCGGCGATCGACTATCTGTTCGATTCTCTGGAGGCTGCCCTTGATGGTGAATCGCAGTCGCCGCTGTACGACGGGCCGCTGCTGTCATGCCTGTCGGACCTCGGCTCGATCTTCGCGGAAGGCATCGAGGTCATCGAGTTCGACACACCGCTGAACCGGTTGAGCAGGACACGTGCGATGCGCGAACCCGACGTGGCCGGATTCCGGGAGCTCGCACGCAGCATCCCTCGCCCCCAGCAGACCCGCCTCGTCGGCAAGCTCGACATGATCCGGGACAGCGACCGGACCTTCCAATTGCAGGTCGCGGGCACTGGTGGCCCCATCAAGGGGATCGCTCACGAGGACGACGATCTGACCCGGATGTTCGCAGAAGAAGTCCTGGTGTCCGGCGTGGCCTACTTCGCTGCGAACGGCGCCGTGCAGCGGATCGAGGCGGATGGTCCTCTTCGCGAACCGTTGCCCGAGGAGCGTCGGATCTTCGCGGCGCCGCCACGCCCCCTCGCTCGGCCGATGCCCCCGTCAACGCTCCGCGTGCAGCAAGGGCCGAAGTCCGGCCTCAACGCAATCTTCGGAAAGTGGCCGGGCGATGAGTCCGACGGGGATCTCGCAGCGGCCCTGGGCGAGTTGTCTTGATCCCGGCGGATGCACTCGTCCTGCTCGATACGAGCGCGCTCGTCTTTCTGCTCCGCGGCGGCGCCGTTGGACAGCGGATCGACGAGTCGCATGGCCTGCGCACGCGGCGCGATCGCCCCTTGATCTCCATCGTCTCGGTCGGCGAACTTGCGTCGTTCGCCATGAAGTGGCAATGGGGTGCCACGCGGCGTGCAGCGGTAGCGGATCTGATAACCGAGCTCGTCGTCATCGATCTGAGTCAGGGCGACATCGTCGAAGCCTATGCCGAGATCGATCACTTCTCGGAGCGTGAGCACAAGCCGGCGCGTCCGATGGGAAAGAACGACATCTGGATCACCGCGACCGCGAAAGCCGCCGGAGCGCACCTGCTGACGAGTGATGCAGACTTCGACCACTTGAATCCGGGGCACCTGCACGTCCATCGCTTCAGCCCAGCGACCGGGGAGCCGGTTTCCTGGGCAGCGACCTCGCAGGATCGGCGTGCCTGCTGCGCCGATGAGCTGGTCGAACCTCGGCATTCGTCCGCGCGGACATGCGGTTGGCGCGGCTTCACCCAGGAGACGCGAGCGAA
>CAZUVG010000585.1:0-2020 GCA_964623765.1 uncultured Roseicyclus sp. | reverse complement strand
ATGGACGATCTTGATGACCTGCTGGCCGGGCGTGACCGACTTCGTCACCGCCGCGCCCGTCGCCTTCTTCTCCACCGCCTTGATGAACTGGCGTGCCACGGGCAGCGAGACGTCGGCCTCCAGAAGCGCCACGCGCACCTCGCGCATGGCCGTGCGGACATCGTCCTCGGACAGCGCGCCCTGCTTGGTGAGCCGGTCGAAGACGCCGCCGAGGCGTTCGGAGAGGTTTTCGAACATGGGCGTGTGGCCCCCTTATTCTCGTCTCGGTTGCCCCCGGAACATAGGGAGCGGATCGGAAATGCGCGACAGCCCCCGTGGGCGAAACCTCGCTGACGGGGGGCGATCCTGCGACGCACGCCGGACCGGAAGGCTGACGCTCTCCGGGTATGTCGCGGCGCGGATAGTGGGTTTCGTGCCCGGTGTCAATTCGCCGGCGGAGGGCCGTCCACGGGCAGCGGAACGAAGACGTCGCGCGCGCACCTGTTCGCGCCCGTCGCTCGGACGCCCGTCATGCCCGGTTCCATCCCGAGCGTCCCCGGATCGGGATGACCACGGACGTACCTTGCGCTCGCGAACAGACGACGCCAGATTTGCCCGGAATTTGTGAGCTGGCGCACCGGGGGCCAAGATGGACAACTGGGACGAGATCCGGACAGCTTACCAGGTGGCGCGCCTTGGCACGGTGTCCGGCGCGGCGGAGGCGCTGGGCGTCCACCATGCGACCGTCATCCGCCACATCGACGCGCTGGAGAAGCAGCTGGGCGCGAAGCTATTCCAGCGCCATGCGCGCGGCTACACGGCGACTGAGGCGGGGCAGGACCTGCTGTCGGTCGCCTCGGTCGCCGACGACCACTTCACCCAGCTGGCCGGGCGCATCAAGGGCCGTGGCGACGAGGTCACGGGCGACCTGATCGTGACGTCGCTCGGTTCGCTCTCGCCGCTCCTCGTGCCGACCATCGCCGCGTTCCAGGAGCGCCATCCCGACCTGCGCGTGCGGCTGATCTCCGACGCGCGGCTGTTTCGGCTGGAATACGGCGAGGCGCATGTCGCCATCCGGGCGGGCAAGCTGCCCGACCAGCCCGACAACGTCGTTCAGCCCTTCTTCACCCAGACCCTGCGCCTCGTGGCCAGCCGCGCCTACGTCGAGGCCCACGGGTCCCTCGACGACGAGACGCTCAAGCGCCACCGCTTCATCGGCCCGAGCGAGGACACCCCTCGCGCGCCCTACTACCGCTGGCTGATGGAGACCGTGCCTGCGCCCAACATCGTCTTCCGCGCCTCGGACATGCGCGCCGTCAAGGAGGCGATCGTCGCGGGTATCGGCATCGGCTTCATCGCGGGATGGGACCGCGACCGGACGGACGATCTCGTCGACATGCTTCCGCCGCTCGAGGAATGGTCGGCCAGGATCTGGCTGGTCACGCACATGGACCTGCACCGCACCGCGAAGGTCCAGAGCTTCGTGCGCCACCTCAAGGCCGAGGTGAAGACGTGGCCGGTCGATCCGTGAGATCCGCCACCGCCGTTCCCGAGCCCCTCAAGGGGCACATGGCCATGCTCGCCTTCTCGGCGCTGATCGCGGGCAGCTTCTCGCTCGGTGGGCAGATCGCCAACGACATCTCTCCCTCCGCGCTGAACGCCGTGCGCTTCGCCATCGCCGCCGCGGCGGTCTATGCCGTGCTCGCGGCACGCGGCGGCGTCCCGCGCACCGCGCTCGCCGCGCCGTGGCGCTATCTCGTCCTTGGCGGGATCTACGCGATCTATTTCGTCACGATGTTCGAAGGGCTGAAGACGGCGCCGCCGGTCTCTGCCGCGGCGGTATTCACGCTGACCCCGGTGATGAGCGCCGTCTTTGGCTGGTTCCTGCTCTCGCAAGGCGTCAATCCACGGATCGTGCTGGCGCTGCTGCTCGGCGCGCTGGGCGCGGTCTGGGTCATCTTCCGAGCCGACGTCGCGGCAATCATTGCCTTCGAGATCGGGCGGGGCGAGGCGATCTTCTTCTGGGGCTGCGTGGCGCATG
>CAZUVG010000584.1:0-2022 GCA_964623765.1 uncultured Roseicyclus sp. | reverse complement strand
TGGCCGCGACGTAGGGCGCGCGCTGGGGAAAGCCGAAGAGGCCGGAGATGGAACTCGTCAGCAGGATCAGACCGTGACCCTGACGGCGCATGACCGGAGCGGCCCAGCGGCAGGTCAGGAAGGCACCGTCGAGATTGACCGCGATGCAGTGCCGCCACTCCTCGTAACCGATGTCCTCGATGTGACCCGCTGGACCGCCGGTGCCGGCATTGGCGCAGACCACGTCGACGCCGGCCCAGTCGGCTTCCAGTCCGCCGAGAAAGGCACCGAGCGCGGCGGGATCGGTCACGTCCGCCACTTCGGCGCGAATGTCGGGGACCTCCGTGCGCAGGGCCGCGACGGCCTCCGGATCCGCGTCGCAGACCGCCACCCTGTCGCCGGCGGCGAGGAAGGCCTCGGCCATGGCCCGACCGAGCCCCGCGGCGCCCCCCGTTATGACGACCCGGCGGCTCATGCCGTCCGCGGCGCCCGCTTCACGAGGCCCAGCCGCTCGCGGACCTCGGCCGGCCCGATGACCCGGGCGCCCATCCGCTCCACGATGCCCACCGCTCGCTCGACGAGTTGCGCGTTGGTCGCCAGCACGCCGCGATCGAGCATCAGGTTGTCCTCAAGCCCCACGCGCACATGGCCGCCTGCCAGAACCGCGGCGGAAACGTAGGGCATCTGGTGTCGCCCCAGAGCGAAGGCCGAGAAGGTCCAGTTGTCGGGAATGTTGTTCACCATCGCCATGAAGGTGTTCAGATCGTCCGGCGCGCCCCAAGGCACGCCCATGCAGAGCTGCAGGAGGGCCGGCGCCTCCAGAACGCCCTCCCGCACGAGTTCCTTCGCGAGCCACAGGTGGCCGGTGTCGAAGGCCTCGATCTCGGGCTTCACGCCGAGTCCGGTCATCATGGAACCCATCGCCCGCAGCATCCCCGGCGTGTTCGTCATCACGTAGTCGGCTTCGGCGAAGTTCATCGTGCCGCAGTCGAGCGTGCAGATCTCCGGCAGGCATTCGGCGATATGCGCCACGCGCTCGGTCGCACCGACCATGTCCGTGCCCGCCTCGTTCACCGGCAGCGGCGCCTCGGTCGAGCCGAACGTGATGTCGCCGCCCATGCCCGAGGTGAGGTTCAGGACCACGTCCACCTCGGCATCGCGGATTCGCTCGGTCACCTCGCGGTAGAGGTCCAGGCGGCGCGACGGCGCTCCGGTGTCGGGGTCGCGGACATGGCAGTGGACGATCGCGGCCCCGGCCTTCGCTGCGTCGATGGCGCTCTCGGCGATTGCCTTCGGGCTGCGCGGCACATGCGGGCTGCGCTCCTGCGTGCTTCCGGCGCCGGTGACGGCGCAGGTGACGAAGACCTCGCGGTTCATTGCAAGCGGCATTGTCCCTTCCTTCTCTCTTTCGGGTTCTGACGATCGGCCATCGCCCGGGCTTCGTCCAGCAGCGCAGGGCCGGCAAGATCCGGCTCACCAGCCCCCGCTGCGCAGCCTCCTCGGCGCCGAGAAAGGCTTCGCGATTCGCGGGCGCTACTCCACGGTAGCCATGCGGCAGGAGATCGAACAGCAGTCCGCCCGCGCAGGGAAACCCTGCATTTCATGCCGTGCACGTCGGAGCCTGCACCGGGCTAAAGGCCGCCGCCCATTTCCTCGGGGAATCTCCACGCACAGAAGCCCAACGCGACGACCTTGCGCCGGAACTCAAGCGCGAGCGGGGAGGTCGGCGTCGCGCGGGATCGCTTCGTCATCGACCGCGACCGGCTCGGCCATGGTGGACGACGACGCTGGAGTTGATGCTGGAACTCGTGGCGCGGCACCGCGGACGGATGCTCAATCTCGACGTGTGCGCGCTCTTCATGCATGGTGAGCGGCCGGGCGACCTGCCGCTTTGCCCGGGACTGTCGGGGGACCGCGTCCTGCACGCGGCCGCGGCGCCGATGCGGCGCAACGTGGAGCGGCCCCTGCCCCTGCCCCTGCCCCTGCCCGAGATCGCGCGTCGCCCCGCGGTCGGCCAGCGCGGCCTGAAACAACGATGTCGCG
>CAZUVG010000583.1:0-2027 GCA_964623765.1 uncultured Roseicyclus sp. | reverse complement strand
GAAGGCGGTCGAGATCATGCCGGGGATCGAGCCTGAGCGCGACATCGTGCAGGCCAGCGGCGGGCGGGTGACCGTTGCCGACACCGCGACCGACATGCCGGGCGCGATCCTGCGCGACGCACCGATGGGGTGGTCGCCATGAGCCGCGTTCACCTCGACACGCAGGGGCCGATTGCCCGTATCACGCTCGATAACCCCGGCAAGCTCAACGCCTTTACCCCCGGTATGCTGTCCGAGCTGGAGGCGCATTGCGCTACGCTCGACCGCGCGGCCGAGGTGCGGGGCGTGATCCTCTGTTCCGAAGGCGACAGGGCCTTTTGCGCCGGGGCCGATATTACCGCATGGGCGCCGCTCTCGCCCTTCGACTTCGCCCGCCACTGGGTGCGCGAGGGGCATCGCGTCTTCGACCGGCTGGCGCGGCTGTCGAAGCCGACCATCGCCGCGCTTCAGGGTCACGCTTTCGGCGGCGGGCTGGAACTGGCTGCGGCCTGCGATATCCGGGTGATGACGCCCTCTGCCACGCTGGCCCTGCCGGAGGCGCAGGTGGGGATCGTGCCGGGCTGGTCGGGCACGCAGCGCCTGTCGCGGCTGCTGCCGGAGCCCGTGCTGAAGGAGATGGCCCTTTTCGGCCGCCGGATCGACGCGGAGCGCGCGCACGGGCTGGGCTTCGTGGCGGACCTGGCAGATGACCCGCTGACCGCCGCGGAAGCGATTGCCGCGAGGCTGATGCGCGCCTCGCCCCGTGCCGTGGAAGTGGCGAAATACCAGATCCATGCGGCGCGCGGCGAGGATGCCGGCGCGATGATCGAGGCCCTTGGCGCGGGCATGATCGGCGCCAGCGATGACAAGGCCGAGGGCGTCGCGGCCTTTGCCGAGAAACGCAAACCCGATTTTCCAGGAACCTGACCGATGACCGACCTGACCGTTATTCCCGCCACCAACGCCGCGTTGCCAGATACGCCGATGATGCTGCAACACTGGATCGGCGGGGTGTGGCTGGACAGTGCCGATGGCGCCACGTCGGAGCGGTGTTCGCCCGCGCATGGCATGACCGTGTCGGTCGCGGCGCGGGGAGGTGTCGCCGAAAGCGAGGCGGCTATCGCGGCGGCGCGGGCCTGTTTCGATGTCGGCACCTGGTCGCGCGGCAGCGGCAAGGACCGGGCGACGCTGCTGCTGAAGGTGGCTGACCTGATCGACCGGGATCGCGCGGCGCTTGCCCGGCAGGAGGTGCTGGAATCGGGCAAGCCCATCACGCAGGCCAAGGCGGAGATCGAGGGCGCGGCGGACCTTTGGCGCTATGCGGCGGCGCTGGCCCGGACCATGCATGGCGACAGCCACAATTCGCTTGGCCCCGACATGCTGGGCCTCGTGCTGAAGGAACCCATCGGGGTCGTGGCGCTGATCGCCCCGTGGAACTTCCCGTTCCTGATCGTGTCGCAGAAGCTGCCCTTCGCCCTCGCGGCCGGCTGTACCGCCGTTATCAAACCCTCCGAGATGACGCCCGGCACCACGGTTATGCTGGGGCGCTTGTTGCAAGAGGCGGGACTGCCCGATGGCGTGGTCAACATCGTGCTGGGCTATGGCGATCCGGTGGGCGAAACCCTGTCCAAGGATCCGCGTGTCGACATGGTGTCGTTTACCGGCTCCACCGGGGTCGGCAAGCGGATCACGGCGGCGGCGTCGGCGACGTTGAAGAAGGTTTCGCTGGAGCTTGGCGGAAAGAACCCGCAGGTGGTTTTCCCCGACGCCGACCTTGACCAAGCCGCCGACGCGATTGCTTTCGGGGTCTATTTCAACGCCGGGGAATGCTGCAATTCGGGCAGCCGGATCATCGTGCACGAAGACGTGGCCGAGGCGTTGACCGAAAAGCTGGTCGCGCTGAGCCGCCTTGTGCCCTTTGGCGAGCCGCTGGACCCGCGCACGCAGGTTGGCGCGATCATCAGCCCCGAGCATCTGGAAAAGATCGACGCCTACGTGCAGGAGGCCAAAGCCGCCGGCGCGCGGCTGGCCCTTGGCGGCGCGGCGCT
>CAZUVG010000582.1:0-2034 GCA_964623765.1 uncultured Roseicyclus sp. | reverse complement strand
TTGGGCAACGGCTTGATCTGTTGGCCGATATCCAGCGCCTCGAGGATCAGCGTTCCGTTGGCCTCGCGCTCTGCCGCGACGCTGAGCGTTGTCCGCCCGTCGAGAAGCTGGGGCGGGATCGAACCCGCGCGGAGGTCCCGGGCGCTTGCGTCGAGGGCCACGTCGAAGCTGCCCGCGGCGAGGTCGCCCGTGCCTTCGGCTTCCGCCTGAAGCGCGCCGCCGAGCTGCCGCCCGGCAAGCCCAGAGAAGCGGCCGATGTCGCCGATGTCGAACGTCAAGTCGAAGCCGACCGGCGAGGCGTCGCCATCGGACATGAGCGCACCTTGCCCCCGGACCGAGAAATCGCCCGAGACGAGGTCCAGGGTCTCGATTCGCGTGCCTTCGGTATCGCGCACTGCAGCAAGGCTTAGCCGCGTCTCGCCCGCCAGGACCTCGGCTGGAAGAGCGGGCGCAGCACCCACGTCCCGCGCCACCGCGTCCAGCGCGATGTCGAATGCGCCCGAGAGCGCCTCGGCCCTGCCGGAAATCTCGGTGCGCACCGCGCCAGACAGGTCCTGCCCGGCAAGCCCCGAGAACCGGTCGAGTCGGCCGATCTCGGCAGCGAGATCGAAGGTCACCGGCACCTCGTTGCCGCCAAGGCCCGCCGAGACGGCGCCTTCCACCAAGAGATCGCCCGAACGCAGCGACAGCGCGTCGAGACGGATCGGGTCACCCTCCGACCAGCGCGCCTCCGTCGAGAAGGCGATCGCGTCTCCCAGGGCGGCGGCCAGCGCCGGGTCGGCGTGGTCCAGCCCCGACAGTTCCGCCGAGGCGTCCGCCGTCACGGTGCCGATGCCGTCCCCGGACGGCACGATGCGCCCGGTCGCCGAGACGCCGGCCGACGTTGCCGTGAGGTCGCCCACCACCAGTCCGTCCAGCCGCGTCGTCAGCCGGAACGTGTCGCTTTCGGAGGCGTCGAAGTCGAAGTTGAGATCGGCGGATGAGACGAGCGTCTCCGTCCCCGGCACCGGCAGGCGCACGGGACCCGCGTTCTCCGGATCGACGATTCGCCCGGAGACCTCGATCTCTACCGGCTGCCCCTGCGGATCGATGGTCACGTCGCCCGCGAGGTTCAGCGCGGCCGACGCGAGGCGCATGCCCTCCAGCCGCGTCGTGCCGTCGGCCGCGCGCTCGACCCGCGCGGTGATCTCCGAGGAACTGCCGAAGAAGGGCCGGTACTCGGTGGCGAGCAGCGGCGACAGGTCGCCCGAAAGGTCGAACTCGATCACCTGCGCTCCGGTCTGTCCGCCGCCATCCGCAAGCCGCATGCTGCGAAGCACGCCGTCCACGCGCTCGACCCCGTCCGTCGCGAGGGCGAGATCAACCGTGATGTCGTCGAGGGGCCCCGAGCCTGCCACTACAAGCCGCAGCGACGGCGCATCGGGGATGCTCAGGATGGTCGCCGCCAGCCCGCCCGCTTCCTCGTCCAGCAGCAGGTCCACGTCGAGCACGCGCGTGGTGTTGTCGAAGGCCGCGTCGAGCGTGAAGATTCCCTGCGGGCCGTCCAGCCGTTCCATCCTCAGATCGACCGAGCCCGACCCGTCCGCAAGCTGCGCCTGCCCTGTCAGCGCCAGTTCCGCCGGTATCCCGAGGATCGGCTCGCCGAGTTCCAGCGTGCCGATGGCGATCTCGCCGATCTCGATCGAGACCGGCAGGTCGGGCAGCGAGAATGGCGTGGCCTCTGCCGCGGGAAGCTCGACACCCTCGGGCGGGAGCGGCTGGCGCAAAATGCTCAGCCGCTCGGCCGTCAGCGCCGTCACGCGCAGTTCGCCTCGGAGGAGCGCGGCGCGGCGCCAGTCGAGGACGGCGTCCTCGAGGATCAGCCATGGGCCTTCGCCGTCCGAGACGGTCATCCGGTCGAGCGTCGCCTCGGAGGACAGGACGCCGCGGAACCCCTCGATCCGCACGTCGCGGTCTTCGCCCGAAAGCTGGTTCTCGATCAGCCTTTCGAGGCGCGTTCCCTCGTCGTCCTGCGCGCTGACGGGTTGCGAGAGG
>CAZUVG010000581.1:0-2035 GCA_964623765.1 uncultured Roseicyclus sp. | reverse complement strand
GCATCTGCGGCCACGGTCCCCCTTCACCCTCGAGGCTGTCGGCGACGGCGCGGCACTTCAGCCGCCATTTGCGCGAGGCGACGCCTTGCGCCGGCGTTCGATCTCCGCAGCGGTCTCGGCGTAGACCATGTCGCATTCCGATGGGCTTTCGCCGCGCCACCGGCGCGACGGTCCCATCTCCATTCCTCGGTCAGCTCATCGTGCAGCCGCTTCGGCGCGTGCGCGAGAAGATTGCGGTTCGGGCGGTCATTCGGACCAGTGGCATTCCCGCCCTCACTGTGAACCGTGCATCGCTGGACGGGCGCGTCGGGCCAGAGCTCGGCCAGCGCCGCCTCCAGCCCGGGCGCCCCGTCAACGACCAAGAAGTCGGGCTCACGCAGACCGCGCGCGCTCAGGTCTTCGAGGAACGCTCGCCAGGCGGCGGTCGTCTCGCCGCCCATGTTCTTGAGCCCGATCAGCACCTTCTGGCCGTCGCGGCGCACGCCGATCGCCACGAGGATCGGGATCGCCGTGGCCTTCTTGTCGATCCGCGCCTTGACCACCGTGCCGTCCAGGAGTGAGCCCGCGAACGCGATCCGTCCGAGAGAGCGGGCGAACCGGACGATGTCCGCGCCGCCGAGATCGCGGGCGGCCCATGCCTCCCAGTCGGTCTTCACCTTGCTGCCCGGGCGCGGCTGACGACATCCTTGCCCACGGCCCCGGCAAACAGCGTTGAGAACGCACGCCTCACGCGACGCGTGTTCGTGCCGGCGAGATAGGCCCCCGCGATCAGCGCCTCGGCCTTCCGGGTCAGCCGCCGGTAGCGCGGCAGCGCCCGCGAGCGCCATTCGCGCCGCTGGCCATCCGCGGTCGCGATCCGGGCCCGGGGCACGCGGACTGTGTTGGGTCCGAAAGTGCCAACGACCTCCCGGTCCCTATGCCCATTGCGATACCCCGTCGCACCCGCGCTCTTGCGTTCATAGCGACCGCGCCCGAGCGCAGCCTCCAGTTCCTCCTCGAGGATCGCCTCGATGAAATCCCGCACCCGGCTGCGAACCCCGTCCTCGAGCGGATCCGTCCAGTCGCCCCCGATGAGTGGCACAGCGCGGTCGGTCTTGGTAGTCTCGGTCATGGCGTAATCTCCTTCGGCGGTGCCAGCCGCCGTTCATGGTTGACTCAGCACCTGGAGATTACGCCGCCCTCCAATTTTCCACCAACTCCGCGACAGGACCCCACTATCCCATGGTGGACACTATCGATCACCCTCTACGCGAGGCAGTGCAGCGACGCCGGACGCTTACCTATTACGCACTGCAGGGCGAGACCGAGATGAACTTGGCGCTCACGCGGCTAGATGAAAAATCAGTGGCAGGTCACTTGTACTCGATGAGTCGCGCCTCCCGCTTCGTCACCCGCTTCGCCCAGTAGCCGAGGACCCCGAAAGCCTCCGGCACTTTTCCCAGCACTTGGAATACCGCATGAACCGGGGCCCTGCCCTTCAGAACCAGCCGCAGCATCTGGATCGGCAAAAGCAGGAGCAATCCGGCCACCCACGGGGACATCGCGACGGCACCGAGGAACGCTATGGCAGGCACGCCCAGGCCCCAGACGAGCGCCCGACGCGTTTCCTTGACCTTGTGCCGCTCCGGCGGGGCACCGTGCATCGCGGCGCCCTCTGCGAAAGCATGCCCCCCCCGGAGCGAGCGTTGCCACCACTGAGAAATATGGATCATCGCCGCATCGTGCAGCGTCATCTCCGCGTCGAGGCGGAAGATACGCCAGCCGGCCTTGCGCAGCCGGACGCAGAGCTCTGGCTCCTCCCCTGCGATCAGCCGGGAATCGAATCCGCCCACCGCCTCGAGGGCGGAGATCCGCATCATGGAATCTCCGCCGCAGGCCTTGGCCTCTCCTACGGGCGTGTCCCATTCCGCGTCGATCATGCGGTTCCAGATCGTGGCTTCGGGAAACCGCTCGCGCCGCCGTCCGCAGACGACGGCGACATCCGGAGACGCATCGAGAAAGGCAGCGGCCGTCTCGATCCAGCCGGCATCCACGG
>CAZUVG010000580.1:0-2037 GCA_964623765.1 uncultured Roseicyclus sp. | reverse complement strand
CACGAGGTCCGCGACAACGAGGACCTGCGGGAGTTCCTGGCCTCGGACGGCGCGACCTTGGGCGACCCGGCGGAGTTCCCCTGGTGTGGCGATCTGGTGCAGACCCCGATCAAGCGGATGCTGCCGAACGAGCCGTTCCCCGGGGATGTCGGCGAGAACCCCTACCTCGCCCGCAACTGGCTGAAATTCGGCACGCCGTGCGACCCGGGGGTGGGTGCGGTCCTGGTGTTCTGGCGCGGCGACCCGGAGGGAATTTACGGTCACGTCGGGTTCTATTGGGGCGAGGACGACAACCACTTCTACGTCCTCGGCGGCAACCAGTCGAACTCGGTCTCGATCACCAAGATCGCCCAGGACCGGCTTCTGGGCGCCTGCTGGCCGCAGACCTACGACGGGCCGTTCATCGGCCCGCGCCAATTCGAGGACCCCGAACTGGCCCTCTCCGTCAACGAGGCTTGATCCATGCTCCAGCTATTCGTGAGGAAAGTCATCGGCGGCGAAACCGGCAAGCGGGAAAGCGCCTGGTTCGTGTTCATCCTGTTCATGGGCTGGACGGGGTTCCTCGTCTGGGCGGAGTTCGCCCGCGAGCGTGAGATGGAGCAGGCGTCCTCCATGTGGATGGTCCTGGCCCCGTTCGTCATGGGCTGGATCATGGGCGCGCACGGCATGGAATGGCGCGAGCAGGCCGCGCGGCGCGGCGCAGCCCCGACTGCAACCGACACCCTGTCCGACGCCCTCGATCCGCTGCCCCAGCAAGACAGCGCGGCGCCGGCCATCCCCCGGACGGGGAACTGAGCCGTGACCGTTCTCATGCGCCTCGCGACCTCCCGGATCGGGATTGTCCTGCTGGTGTTCGGCGCTCTGTTCGCCTGGCACAAGATCGACAAGGGCAGCGCCGTCCGGGAAGCCGTCGTCGGCTACGTCGCCGAGACCGAACTGGCGGCGGCCGAAGCCGAGACGGCCGCGCTCCGGCGGCGGGTCAGACGACTGGAGCAGGCCAACGCCGACCTTAACGCAAGCCTCGATCGAGCAGAACAGGAGGCCCAAGATGCCGAATCCGAACGCCGGGATTACCTTGAGCGGACGCCTGTTCCGCCCGCTGATTGCGCTGTCGGCCCTGACCTTCTTGATCTCCTGCGGAGCCAAGACTGACGACCGCCTCGACGTAGCGGCGGGGAAGATCGGCGAGGCGCGCGCCCTGTCGGCCGGGTTTCCCGACCTGCCCCCGGACTGCCGGGATCATACCGTGATACGTCCAGCCGAAGGGGAAAGGCTGGACGAACTCGCCCTGCGCTACGCCTGGGCGCTAGGAGACGAACACGCCCGGACTGACCGCTGCGCCGAGTGGTATGACCGGAACTACGGAGACGCCCGTTGAAACGCCTGTCGGACTTCCTTAACCAGCACAAGATCATCGTATTCCTCCTCGGCGGGTTCCTTTCCGCCACCCTCGGGGCGACCTTCTGGCTCGCCCAGGGCGGCGCGGTCGCCCTCATAACCTCCGTGCGGGCGCTCTCGACGCCGGAGATCGCGCGGACGCTTGACGGGCTTCCCGACTACCACGCTCGAAGTGAGGCAGCCCTGTCCCGGCTGGAGGATCGCATGGAGGAGCAGAGCCGGGTGATGCGGCAAATGGCCGACACCTTGGACTCCCTCCGGGCCGCGACCGAGGAGATCGTTGAGTGGGCGCCGGAACATTCGCAGCGGCTGACTGATGCCGTCGGCGGGTGCTACGCTGGTCAGCCGGATTGCCAGGTTTTCTTCCGGGGCCGCCGCACCCAGGCCGGGGCCGCTTGCGAACTCACGGCTTCTCGGCCCCGCCTTCTCCTGACTGACGGCCGGGAATACCCGATCCAATTCTCGGAGGGGTTCGATCCGGTCGGCCTCGGGACCAGATTCGAGACCGTGGAAATCCGTTTGCAGATTCCCGACTTCGTCCCGGCAGGCCCCGCCGGGGTTGTCATCCTGACGTTCTACGGGGAGTGCCCCTTCGTCTCGCCCGGGGAGACGGTCGAGCGCGAGACATTCCGTCTGATC
>CAZUVG010000579.1:0-2045 GCA_964623765.1 uncultured Roseicyclus sp. | reverse complement strand
TGTCCAACCCCAAGGCCTAGTTCTTCCTTACGTCGATCCACGTCGGAACGCTGATGCCTCGGCCGGGGCCCGGCGACATTGCGATCGCGGCGCTCGCGTTCGCCGGCCTCGTCCTGCCCTGCCTGATGCTCTGGTCGCTTGGCGGCGCGCAGCTGCGCCGCGCCGTCCGGACACCGGCGGCGGGCCGCACGACGGCGATGACGCTCGGCTTCACGATCCTGGCCAGCGTTTCGATGCTGTTCTTGTACCCTGTCTCGTGACCCCTTACCCGCTCACCACTTCGAACAGCGTCGAGATTTGACGCCCGATCGGCCCCGATTGGTGCCTCCTACGGGCGCAGCCGTTTGAACAGCCCGGTCGAGGTCAATTCCGGCCTACCCGATCTGCCCAGCCCGCGGGGCGCACTCCATCGGAAATGCCGGATGTGTCATCCGAGTGTCATACTCGGAAAGTACCGCGCGAGCGTCAACTGACGACAGGTGAGGGAAATGGCGACCACGACCACCGCGAGACTTCTTCTGACCGCGACTGCTGCCGCATTGATCGCGGCGAACGCGGCCCATGCCGAATTCATGCTCGGCGACCGCTACGTCGACAACGACGGCGACCTCGTCGCCGACATCCCCGAGGACTCCTCGGAGTGGATCGATCCCGACACGCTCATCTTCGCCTATACGCCGGTCGAGGACCCCGCCGTGTACGCGGAAGTCTGGCAGGGCTTCCTCGATCACATGGCCGAGGTGACGGGCAAGAACGTGCAGTTCTTCCCGGTGCAGTCCAATGCCGCGCAGATCGAGGCGATGCGCGCGGGCCGGCTGCACGTCGCGGGCTTCAACACCGGCTCCAACCCGCTCGCCGTCGCCTGCGCCGGCTTCCGCCCCTTCGCGATGATGGCGGCCGAGGACGGCTCCTTCGGCTACGAGATGGAAATCATCACCTATCCCGGCTCGGGCATCGAGGAGGTCGAGGATCTGCGCGGCCAGACGCTCGCCTTCACCTCCGAGACGTCGAACTCGGGCTTCAAGGCGCCCTCGGCGATCCTGATGGCAGAGTTCGGAATGGTGGCCGGCGAGGATTTCGAGGCGACCTTCTCTGGCGCGCACGACAACTCGATCCTCGGTGTCGCGAACCAGGATTACATCGCCGCTTCCATCGCCAACTCGGTCAAGGGCCGGATGATCGACCGCGAGGTCATCAGCGAGGATCAGATCGAGGTGATCTACCAGTCGCAGACCTTTCCGACCACGGGCTACGGCACGGTCTACAACCTGACCCCCGAGCTGCAGGAGAGCATCCGCGAGGCCTTCTTCAGCTTCGACTGGGAGGGCACGGCGCTCGCCGAGGAATTCGGCCGCAACGGCGAGGACCAGTTCATCGAGATCTCGTTCGCCGAGGACTGGGCGGTCATCCGGACCATCGACGAGGCCAACGGCGTCACCTACGACTGTAACTGATCCGGCGTCCCTTCCGGATCCGACATGCGGGCGGCGTCTGCCGCCCGCTTTGCCGTGCGAGGTTTCCCGATGCTGCAGATCGACGGCCTGTCAAAGACCTATGCCACCGGCGACCCGGCGCTGAGCGAGGTGAGCCTTGCCGTGCCCGAGGGGCAGATCCTCGGGCTGATCGGCCCGTCGGGCGCCGGCAAGTCCACTCTGATCCGGTGCATCAACCGGCTGGTCGAGCCGACCGCCGGCCGCGTGATGCTTGGCGAGACCGACCTCGCCCGGCTCGGCAAGGCCGACTTGCGCCGGCAGCGGCGGCGCATCGGCATGATCTTTCAGGAATACGCGCTGGTCGAGCGGTTGACCGTGATGGAGAACGTGCTGTCGGGGCGGCTGGGATACGTGCCCTTCTGGCGCAGCTTCCTGCGGCGGTATCCGGCGGCCGACATCCAGTCGGCCTACCGGCTGCTCGACCGCGTGGGCCTGATGGACAAGGCCGACAACCGCGCCGACGCCCTGTCGGGCGGGCAGCGGCAGCGGGTCGCCATCGCCCGGGCGCTCGCGCAGGAGCCCGAGCTCCTGCTCGTCGACGAGCCCACCGCG
>CAZUVG010000578.1:0-2050 GCA_964623765.1 uncultured Roseicyclus sp. | reverse complement strand
GATGCTCGGCGGTGAGCGGGATTATCAGCTGCTCCGGACCATCCCGGGCATCGGCCCCATCAACGCGCTCACGATCCTCGCCGAGGCCGGCGAACCGAATTTCCGCCGTCGATGTTCGCTTCGATCAGGTCCGCGACGGCCCGGTGGTCTGCCATTTCCGGTTCCGTTCCGGCGGCGTTTTCGTGGCTGGCCGCGGCGTCGCGGAGAACCCCGACGATCTCGTGCTCCGGCAACACGCCGCCATCGTTCATGGCGAGCAGAAGCGCCTCGCAGATCGACAGGGCGGCCTGCCCTGCATGTTCGTTCGCCGTGGCCATCCGGGTTTCCTTCCGTGACATCGTGAAACGGGCAGGGGCGACGTTCCGATGCATCCGTACTTCTCGCAGGACGTGCTCTATGCTGGACTGATCCAGAGCAGTGTCCGGGCCGATTTCTGCTTCTGGATCGCAGCATCGCGGGAGGCCCCATGACATCGGCACGGCACAGCCCCCTGACCCGCAAGCTCTCGGCCTTCGTCGCCCTGTCGGAGACCGAGCTGGACGTGCTCGAGCGGCTGCACCAGCGCCGTCGATCCTTCGTCGCGGGGCGCGATATGGTGCATCAGGGGCAGTCGGACCAGGCCGCCTACATCCTGTCCCGGGGCTGGGTCTCTTCCTACAAGATCCAGCCGGACGGTACCCGCCAGATCGTCGATTTCCAGGTGCCCGGCGATTTCCTCGGGCTGCGCAGCGTGCTGTTGCGCACCTCGGACCACAGCTTCGAGCCGATCGTGGACATAGAAGCCGCCGAAGTGCTGAAGGGCGACCTTCTGGCCGCCTTCACGCAGACGCCGCGGCTTGCGACGGCCATCCTCTGGGCGGCGTCACGGGACGAGGCGATGGTGGTCGAGCATCTCGTCGGCATCGGCCGGCGCGACGCGGACGCCCGCATGGCGCATTTCCTGCTGGAGCTGGGGGCGCGGCTGGCTCTGGTGGGCATGGGGGACAAGGAAGGCTACGACTGCCCGCTGACGCAGTATCACCTCGCGGACGCGGTGGGACTGAGCGCCGTTCACGTCAACCGCGTCTTGCGGCAGCTTCGCGAGGCGGGGCTGGTGACCTTCCGCGACGGCCATGTGACCTTTCGCGACCTCGACCGCCTCGCGGACCTGGCCGAGTTCGATCCGGGCTACCTGGATCACACCGGGCCGCTGCTGACATGAGGCGGGCCGACCCCTCGCGGCGCGAGGGGCGGCCGTTGGCGGGCGGTGGCCCGAGACAGGGCTTCGGGTGCCGCGCGCCCCGGTCGCCTGCGGGCAATGCCGGCCTCGCTGGCCCGGTGGGGCCGTTTCGGTCTCGCCGGGGGGCGGCCGGGCCTACGATACCGGCGTCTGCTGGTGGGTCAGGCGCAGCCATTTGTCGTTGTCCAAGAGGTAGGTCGAGGTGCAGACCGCCTCGCGGATGGCCTCTCCCGCCCGCTCGGCGGACACGCGATAGGCCAGAACGGCGATGTCGCCCTCGCGTGAAAGGGAGCGTTCGCTCATCTCGACGGAGCGCCACCGCTGGGCGACGTCTTTCTCGCGCCAGATCGCATCGCCCCGGAGGATGCCGGCAGGATAGGGAAAGACGAAGACCGCGCCCCGTGCCGACATCCGCCGTGCGCTGTCCGCGCCGCCGGTCCAGAACCGTTCCTCCATATCCCAAAGCGCCTCGACATCCTCGCGCGCCATCCCTCCAGGGGGCATCGCGTGTGTTCCGGCGGTCATTCGTCTGTCCCCGACGAGCCGCCGAAGAACATCTGCGCCACGGCGAGAAGTGCCGCAGCGATCGGCCAGACCGCGCCTGGCGTCAACCGCCCCCTGTCCGTCGATGCCGGCCCGGACCCGGCGAAACGCGCCGCGCGTTCCGGAAGAAGGTGGATCAGTTCCCGTCCGACCCGTCCGTGGGTCTGTCCGAGCGCCGGCACGTCGCGAACGCGCGACAGACGCGTGCCGAAACGGGTCGCCGCCGTTTCCCGGCCAAGAGAGGCAAGTTCGGCCGCTTCGGCACATGGGTCGAGGTTCAGTCGTGCA
>CAZUVG010000577.1:0-2054 GCA_964623765.1 uncultured Roseicyclus sp. | reverse complement strand
CGACATCGAGGCCGCTCTCGCCCGCGGTTGCCGGGGCGGCCTCCCGCTTGACACGACCCGCCCGCCCCGCGAGACAGGCCGTGACTAGCAGCGGAGCGCCCGATGTCCGATGACCGCCTGATCGTCGCCCTTGACGTGCCAAACGCGGTGCAAGGCCTCGCGCTCGCGGCGCGCCTCGGCGAAAGCGTATCCTTCTACAAGATCGGTCTGGGAATGCTGACGGGCGGCGGCCTTGCGCTTGCCAACGAACTGAAGGCCGAGCGGGGCAAGCGCGTCTTCCTCGACCTGAAGCTCTTCGACATCTCCGCCACGATCGAGGCGGCGGTGCGGGGACTCGCGCACTACGATCTCGACTTCCTGACGGTCCACGGCGACCCTCACGTCGTCCGCGCCGCTAAGGAGGGCGCAGCGGGGTCCGGCCTCAAGATCCTCGCCGTCACCATACTCACCTCCCTCGACCGGGCCGATCTCGACGCATCCCTGATCGCCGATGGCGATCTGGCCGACCTTGTCGCCACCCGCGCCGCGCGCGCCTTCGACGCCGGCGCCGACGGCGTCATCGCCTCCCCGCACGAGGCCGCCATGATCCGCGCGCTGCCCGAGGCCGCAGACCGGCTGATCGTCACGCCCGGCGTCCGCCCCGAAGGCTCGGCGCGTGACGACCAGAAGCGCGTTGCAAGCCCGGCGCAGGCCATGGCGGCCGGAGCCGACCACATCGTCGTCGGCCGCCCCGTCTGGCAGGCCCACGATCCGGCCGCCGCCGCGCTCGGGATCCTCGCCACGCTGCCGTGAGCCCGCAGGGTCCCGGCGCTCAGTCCTTGTTGATGTCGCGGTCGAAGGTCTTGACCTGCCCCCGGTAGACGCCAAGCCACCGGCGCAGCGCGAGCCAGGAGACGAGCGAGACCACCGCGAACACCAGAAGCAGTACCGGCAACGAGCCCGCGAGCCAGATCGCGAGCGGCCCGCCGACGAGCAGAACCGCCGCGATCGCCCCCGCCCCGATGGCGAAGCCCAGAAGGACGAACGACGGCAGGACCACCTCGCCCACCGCGAGCAGGATCGCGGCGACAGCCCAGACCCACCACTCGGCCCACATCAGCCGCGGCCCTTCAGCATCTGGAACGCCTTGCCGAAGGCGTCGGCCGCGTCGGCAGGCACCACGATCGTCTGCGTCCCCTGACCCTGTGCCACCTGCGCGATCGCCTTCACCTGTTCGAGCGCGATGTTGTACTGCACCGCCTCCAACCCGCCGCGCGCGATGGCTTCGGCCACGACACCGGTGGCGTAGGCCTCGGCATCGGCGGCCACGCGTCGCGCCTCGGCTTCCTGCCGCGCGGCGTAGAGTTCACCGTCGGCCTGAAGCTCGACCGCACGCTTCTGCCCTTCGGCCCGCGTGTCCGCGGCGCGCCGCTCCCGCTCGGCGTTCAGCTGCTGGAGCATCGCGTCCCGCGTCGCCTGGTCGAGATTGACGTCGAGAATCTCGGCCCGCGTCACCTCGATGCCCCAGTTGTCGACCGCATCCTCCACGCTCGACTTGATCGTCGTGATAAGGGCCGAACGGTTGGCCTGCACGTCGTCGAGCTCCATCTTGCCGATCTCGGCCCGCACGATCCCCGCGACAGTCGTGGCAATGGCCCCGTCCACGTCGCGGATGCGGTAGACCGTCTTCTCGGGATGCAGGATACGGTAGAAGACGCTCGTGTCGATCTGCACCAGCACGTTGTCGGCCGTGATCGCGTCCTGGCTCGCGTTCGGCAGTTGCCGTTCGAGGATGGAGACCCTGTGCGCCACCCGGTCGAGAAACGGCACGATGAAGTTGATCCCCGGCCCGAGCACGGACTTCAGTCGGCCGAAGCGCTCCACCACGTGCTGCTCGGACTGCGGCACGATCCGGATCGCGAGAAAGATGCAAAGAATGATGAAGAGCGCGAGCAGCAGCACCACGAGGTTGCCGCCCAGGTGGGCCAGCGCTCCGGTGACGGATGTCTTCCCCGCCCCGCCCTTGCCGCTGATGACCACGATCTCACGCATGGGCGGCCTCCAGTATCCTGCTC
>CAZUVG010000576.1:0-2057 GCA_964623765.1 uncultured Roseicyclus sp. | reverse complement strand
CCTGTCGCTCGACACCGCGACCATCGAGGTGACGCCGTCGGACGACCGACGCCTCGTGGTGGACGCCTTCGCGCGTTACCGCATCAATGACGTCGTGCAGTTCCGCCAGGCCGTGGGCGTCGGCGGCATGCGTGCCGGCGAGCAGCGTCTCGAGGGGATCATCAATCCCCAGATCCGGGAGGTTCTGGGCTCGGAAGGCGTGACGTCGAACACGATCCTGTCGGACGAGCGTGCGGGGCTCATGGACCAGATCACGGAACAAGCCCAGACGCGCGCCGCGGCGCTGGGCCTGGAGGTGCTGGACGTTCGGCTGAAGCAGACCAACCTGCCGGCCCAGAACCTCGAGGCGACCTTCGCCCGGATGCGGGCCGAGCGCGAGCGGGAGGCCACCGACGAGATCGCCCGCGGCAACGAGGCAGCGCAACGCGTACGCGCCCAGGCCGACCGGACCGTGGTCGAACTCGTGTCTGACGCTGAGCGCGAGGCGGAGATAACGCGAGGCGAGGCGGATGCCGAGCGGAACCGCGTCTTCGCCGAGGCCTTCGGGCAGGATCCGGAGTTCTTCGAGTTCTACCGCTCGATGACGGCGTACGAACGGGCGCTTCGCCGGGAGAACTCCAGCATGGTCATCTCGCCCGACAGCGAGTTCTTCGAATACCTCGACGGCTCCGCCGGGCGCCAGCCGGCCGTCCCGGGCAACTGAGCTTGGGGACGGAGGCGCGTGTGCTGCACGCGCCTCCGTCTCGTAAGGGTTGAGACATGAGCATCGGCCTCGCGCTCCTTCTGGGCATGGGAATGGTCCTCGTAATCGAGGGCCTCGTGTTTGCCCTTCTTCCCGGGCGGCTCGAGGATCTGCTTCGGCTCATGGCCGGCATTCCCGCCGAGACGCGCCGCGTCATCGGTCTGTCCGCGGTGACGCTGGGTGTGGTGCTTGTTGCCGTCGCCCTCGGCAGCCTCTGATGGCGGCACGGCGGACGGGGCCGTCACGCGCATGTGACGCGGCCCGGGCTGGCCGGCGCGATCGAAAAGGTTGAACCTGCGCCGCCGCGCGCAAATATGATCGGCACCATCCGATGCAGCGGGCACCGCGCATCAGGCTCGACAGGAGGTGAGTTCGTGACACCCTACAGGACGAGACGGCGCTTCGCGATGACGCGGCATCCTTCACCGACCCCGGCGGCCAGGACTGCCGCGATCAATGCACCGGCTGCGGGGGAGGCCCTGTCTGCCTACCGCATCGCGACGGCACTGCTGATCTCGGCCTTCGTGGCGCTGGCCGTGGCTCTCGGCGCCGGGCAGGCACGCGCGCAGACGGCGCCGCCATCCTTCGCCGATCTCGTCGACCAGGTCGGCGACTCGGTCGTCAACATCACCACCTCCGCCGTCGTCGCGGCGCGCCAGGGCCCGGGACCCGACATGCCCCCGGGAAGCCCGCTCGAAGACTTCTTCAACGATTTTCTCGACCGTCAGCAGGGGCCCGAACGCTCGCCGCGCCGGTCGCAGGCGCTGGGCTCGGGGTTCGTCATCTCCGAGGACGGCTTCATCGTCACCAACAACCACGTGATCGAGGGCGCGGACGAGATCCTGATCGAGTTCCGCTCGGGGCGTGAGCTGCAGGCAGAGATAATCGGGACCGACCCCAATACCGACATCGCGCTCCTGAAGGTCGAGGCGGACGAGCCGCTTCCCTTCGTGCCCTTCGGCGACAGCGAAGCGATGCGCGTGGGCGACTGGGTCATGGCCATGGGCAACCCGCTTGGCCAGGGGTTCTCCGTCTCGGTCGGCGTCGTCTCGGCACGGGAACGTGCGCTCAGCGGCACCTATGACGACTACATCCAGACCGACGCCGCCATCAACCGCGGCAATTCCGGCGGGCCGCTCTTCGACATGGACGGCCGCGTGATCGGGGTGAACACCGCGATCCTCTCGCCCGACGGCGGCTCGATCGGCATCGGCTTCGCCATGGCGTCGAACGTGGTGAAGGGCGTGATCGACCAGCTTCGCGAGTTCGGCGAGACGCGGCGCGGCTGGCTCGGCGTGCGGATCCAGGACGTCAC
>CAZUVG010000575.1:0-2066 GCA_964623765.1 uncultured Roseicyclus sp. | reverse complement strand
TGCGGCAGTTGCCGGCGATGGACAGCCGTTCGTGGTAGCAGAAGCGGGGGATCTCGATGCCCGCCACCTCGCAGGCCTGGATCAGGGTCATGGCGGGATCGACCTCGATCTCGCGCCCGTCGATCACGATCTTGCGCAGGTCGCTCATGGCTTGCCGGTCCTCCGGTTGGCCGCGGCACGGACGTCTGGCTGCCCGCCCGCCGGCTTTCGCGTTGGCCCGCCTTCTAGCTCTCCCTGAGCAGCCTGCCAATGGGAGAACCGGCGGCGATTTCGTCGCGGCCTACCCTGCATACGCCGTCCGGATCATCCGCGTCCGCACCACGGGCGGCGAAGTAGTCGCGGGCGATCCGGCGGTAACGCTGCTGGTCGGCCTCGTTGTCGATATAGGCACGGATATGCCGCCTGTCGAAGCCGAGCGTCTCGGCCCTGTCCACGAGACCCTCGAGAAATCCCAGCGTGCGCAACATCCGGCCCGAAATGTCCGGGCAGCGCAGGTGGATCATGCGCCCCACGGAAAAGGCCGTAAGGCCCTGGTGGATCACGGGATCGTCGCGCAAAGGCTGGAACTGGTCCGCCCGAGCCGTGCCCGCGCTGACTGCGAGCGCGAAGGCCACGGCAAGCGCACAGGCACCGAGGATGGCTGTCGTCGTCTTCATGTCCACGCTCCTTCCGGGCTGCAGGATGAGACCCGCCACAGGGGAGGCCACGCGGCCATGTCATGCAATAACGACAGGACCCTGAACCCGGTTCATCGGCGAAGACCGGCCTACGGTCGGCCGATCCGGTCAGCCGAGCCCGACGAAGGTTGCCCCCAGCCAGACGAGGGCGACGAGGAACGCCACGGACAGGAGTCCGTAGACCGCGTTCTCCATCTTCTCGTCGGTGTCGAGAAGCGCCGCGATGCAGGCCGCCGCCATGGCGCCCATCGCGACGCCGAGCACGGCGCCGCCCGGACCAAGCGCCGTGCCGAGCGCAAGACCCAGCGCGCAGCAGGCCACGAACATGAACGTGAGCCCGTACCGGTAGAAACGAACCATGAGATCTGCCTCGATTTGCCTCGTGCCGTTCCGGTGCGGCCCCTGGCCTGCCCGGACGATCTGTGTGAGCGGTACCCTACCCCGTCCGGGCATTTCGAACAACGATTCATCGCCGCCGCGCGCAAACGGCGCGCTCCCCCGCGGGAGATGGTCCGGCCCGCAAGACACGACAGCCTCTGGCGCCGCCCGGGCAGACCCGGTCAGGTCTGCCTACACCTCATGCACGATGTATCCGGGATCATATGGCCGTGGCGCACAAGAAAGCCTACTCCGCGGCGATCTCGACCTTGCCGCCGCGCCGGATGCGAATGCGATCCTCGATCTCGTCGCGGAAGTGGCGCACGAGGCCCTGGATCGGCCACGCCGCCGCATCGCCGAGGGCGCAGATCGTGTGTCCCTCGACCTGCTTGGTCACGTCGAGGAGCATGTCGATCTCCGCGACTTCAGCCTCGCCGCGCACGAGCCGGTCCATGACCCGCATCATCCAGCCGGTCCCCTCGCGGCAGGGCGTGCACTGGCCACAGCTTTCGTGCTTGTAAAAGGCGCTGAGCCGCCAGATCGCCTTGATGACGTCGGTGGACTTGTCCATCACGATGATCGCCGCCGTGCCGAGGCCCGACTTGTTTTCGCGCAGCCAGTCGAAGTCCATGATCGCGCCCTCGCGCATGGTCTCGCCGGGCAGGAGCGGCACCGAGGAGCCGCCGGGGATGACCGCCTTGAGGTTGTCCCAGCCGCCGCGGATGCCGCCGCAATGCCGCTCGATCAGCTCGTCGAAGGGGATGCTCATCTCTTCTTCGACGACGCAGGGATTGTTCACGTGACCCGAGATCGCGAACAGCTTCGTGCCCGCGTTGTTGGCCCGGCCGAAGCCCGAGAACCACTCCGCGCCCCGGCGCAGGATCGTCGGCACAACGGCAATCGATTCGACGTTGTTCACCGTCGTGGGGCAACCATACAGCCCCGCACCCGCCGGGAACGGCGGCTTCATCCGCGGCATGCCCTTCTTGCCCTCGAGGCTTTCCAGAAGCG
>CAZUVG010000574.1:0-2067 GCA_964623765.1 uncultured Roseicyclus sp. | reverse complement strand
CGGGCGCCGGGGCCCGGCACAAGGGGGAGCGCGCCCCTCCGGCACGAGGCCGCTCCGTGGTCGCGGCGCTGGCCGCAGCATGTCCCGATCCCTCACTCTTCCTTGCGGATCGGGACGCCGTAGAGCTCGAGCCTGTGGCCCTTGAGCCTGTAGCCCAGCTTGCGCGCGATCTTCTCCTGCAGGGCCTCGATCTCGGGATCGATGAACTCGATCACCTCGCCCGAGTTGAGGTCGATGAGGTGGTCGTGATGTTCCCGCTCGGCATCCTCGTAGCGCGCGCGCCCGTCGCCGAACTCCAGCCGGTCGATGATGCCCGATTCCTCGAACAGCTTCACCGTCCTGTAGACCGTCGCAATGGAGATGCGCGGATCGCGCGCGGACGAACGGGTGTAGAGTTCCTCCACGTCCGGGTGGTCCTCCGATGCCTCCAGCACCTGCGCGATGACCCGGCGCTGGCCGGTCATGCGCAGCCCCTTGGCCTCGCAGCGCTGTTCGATCGTCTCCGTCATCCGCCGCGCCCTCCGGATGGCCATTGGTCGGGCCCGCAGGATTAGGCCAAACGTCTGCGCGTGAAAAGACCGGAGCCCCGGGCCGCGCCCTCCGGCCAGTCTTGACACGCCCGCCACGCGGCGCCACTCCGGCCCCACCCGAGGAGATCCCATGCCCCGCAAGACCCGGATCGACGCCTTCGGCGCGGCCTCTCTCACCGCCTTCGCGCTGCTTCTGGCCTTCAACCAGGTGGTCATCAAGGTCACGAACGAGGGCCTGCAGCCGGTCTTCTTCGCCGCGCTCCGCTCGCTGGGGGGCGCGCTGCTGATCTGGGGCTGGATCCGCTGGCGGGGAATTTCCCTGACGCTGCCGCGCAGGACCTGGGGGGCGGGCGTGCTTATCGGCGCGGTCTTCGCGGCGGAGTTCGTCTGCCTCTTCCTCGCGCTCGACCGGACCACGGTGACGCGCAGCTCGGTCATCTTCTACACCATGCCGATCTGGCTCGCGCTCGCCGCGCATCTGCTGATCCCGGGCGAGCGGCTGACGCGCGCGAGGTCGGCCGGGCTCGCGCTCGCCTTCGCGGGCGTGGCCCTGGCGCTCGTCTCCCGCGGGGATGGGGGAGAGGCCTCGCTCGCGGGCGATCTCTTCGCGCTCGGCGGCGCGATCGGCTGGGCGGGGATCGCGCTGATCGTGCGCACGACGGCACTCAGGGAGGTGCGGCCGGAGGTGCAGCTCCTCTGGCAGCTCGCGGTTTCGGCACCGCTCCTGTTCCTCGCCGCGGCCTTCCTTGGTCCGGCCTTCCGCGACCCGTCCCCGATCCACTGGGCGGGCCTCGGCTTCCAGATCGTGGCCGTGGTCTCGGCGGGTTTCCTGTTCTGGTTCTGGTTGCTGACGATCTATCCCGCCTCGTCGGTCGCCGCCTTCGCGTTCCTGGCGCCGGTCTTCGGCGTGGGGCTCGGCTGGCTGATCCTGGGCGAGCCTGTGGGCCCCGGGATCCTCGTGGCGCTGGTGCTCGTCTGCGCGGGCCTCGTCCTCGTCAACCGCCCGGTGCCGCGGGCCGGCGGGACAGAGCCGGCGGCCTGACGGCGCGGGCGGCTGGACCTGATCGCGCGGCGCCCCTATCACCAAGGCGAAGGTGCGAGAGGGGCCGGGCGATGGTCGAGGATGCAGGCGCGAAGGCGGCGGAGCTGACCGAGGCGGAGGCGCGGGACCGTCTCGCGGAGCTCGCCGCGCGCATCGACGAGGCCGACCGCGCCTACCACCAGGGCGACGCGCCGGTCATCACGGATGCCGAGTACGACGCTCTGAAACGCGAGAACGCCGCGCTCGAGGCGCGGTTTCCCCATCTCAAGCGCGCCGACAGCCCGTCCGACCGCGTGGGCGCCGCACCGGCCGAGGGGTTTTCGAAGGTCATCCATGCCCGCCGGATGATGTCGCTTGCGAACGCTTTCGACGCGGAGGACATCGCCGATTTCGTCGCGGGCATCCGCCGCTATCTCGGTCTTTCCGACGAAGCGCCCCTCGCCTTCACCGCCGAGCCCAAGATCGACGGCCTGTCGCTGTCGCTGCGCTACGAGG
>CAZUVG010000573.1:0-2071 GCA_964623765.1 uncultured Roseicyclus sp. | reverse complement strand
CGCCACGTCGCCCGAACGCGTTACGCAAGGCCCCGCCGCCGGTCAAGGCCGATCGTCGGGGCGCGGACCATGGCGCGAGGGCCACGTCATCGAACTGTCGTGGCGGCGTTACCGAGATGTTGCGGAAGGCGCCTATCCGACCACCAAATCGGGGCAGAAGCGGGCGGAGACATGGCGCTTCTCAATGTCAACGCGGCAGCGAACGCGCAGGGCCACGCAGGCGCGGGCGACGACGATCTGGACAATGCGCTGCGGCGACTGCCGGAGGGCCGGCCTGTCACCGTGCTCATCCACGGCTTCCGCTTCTCGCCGTTCGGGCCCGCCCAGAACCCGCACACCCACATCCTCTCGCTCACCCCGCGCCGCGATTGCTGGAAGGCGGTGAGCTGGCCGCGCCACCTCCACCTCGACCGGCAGGGCGCCGGGCTTGGCGTGGGCTTCGGCTGGCCCGCCACCGGCTCGCTGCCGCGCGTGGCCGCCCGCGCCCACGAGGCCGGTGCCTGCCTTGCCCGGATGATCCGCACCATCCACGGCCGCCGCCCGGACGTGCCCGTGCAGGTCATGGCCCATTCGCTGGGCGCGCGCGTGGCGATGACGGCGCTGCGCGACCTGCCCGAGGGCGCGATGCGGCGCATGATCCTGATGTCCGGGGCCGAATACCGGTCTGCCGCGCGGACGGCGCTGGCCGCGCCCGGGGCGGCGCGCTGCGAGGTGCTGAACGTCACCAGCGACGAGAACGCTCCCTTCGACCTGATGTTCCGACTTGCCGTGCCGGCGGGCCACTTGACCGACCGCCCGCTCTCGGCGGGGTTGTCGGACCTCGCGCGCTGGACCGATCTGCCCATCGACACCGCGCATGCGCGCGCCGCGCTCGCCCGGTTCGGCCACCGCATCAGCCCGCCTGCCACGCGCATCTGCCACTGGTCGGGTTACCTGCGGCCCGGTCTCTTCGCCGTCTACCGCCGGACGCTCGACCCGGCCGAGACCGGATTCCTTCCCCGCCTGAAGCAGGCCCTCGAGACCGTTCCCGAAGAGACCCGCGAAGACGGCACGGGACGCGTCGGCCCCCTGCGCGCCTGAGCCCCGCGGGGAGAGGCGGAGGCGTTTTCCCCCGCCCGGGGCTTGCAGCCCGCGGATTGCCGGCACAGCTGCTAGATGGTACTGCCGGATGTCCGCATGACACGCGATGCGACTGGTTTTTGACATGCAACCTGCCTATCCTGCGACCGGACCGGGGCGACGATCTGCGGAGTTTTCGATGAGTTCCAGCTTCCTCCAGGGTCTCGCCTTTTTCGCGCTGACCGTCATCATCGTCGCTGCAGCCTTCGGCGGCTTCGGAGCCTTGTGATGTCCAGACGCTACGGCGGAGAATACAGCCCGACCGGCCGCCGCGACGGCGACGCGCCGCGGGAGACGGTGACGGCCGAGCGGCTGGAGGTGCCAAGCTTCCGCGGCCGGACGCCGATGCGCCACGGGGCGAAAATCAACATCCTGTTCGTCCTGCCCGTCCTCGCGCTGGTCGTCTCGCTGCTGCAGCCCGTCCTGGCACTTGCCGCCGATCTTGCCGGCGTGGCAGCGCTGATCCTCGGCGCCTGGCTGACCCGGGACGGGGTGCGGGCCGAGGATGCCTTCAATGAACGCAAGGTCGCCCGGCGCCCGGCCATTCCCCGAAAAATCTTCGGCGCTGTCGCGACGGGGATCGGCGCCGGGCTACTCGTCTACGGCGGCAACTGGAACCTTGCCCCGGCCGTCCTGATCGCGGTCATCGCCGGCGCCCTGCACCTCGCCGCCTTCGGTCTCGATCCGATGCGCGACAAAGGGCTCGAGGGGCTCGACCGGCGCGAGACCCAGCGCATCGCACGGAAGATCGACGAGGCCGAGAAGGTGCTCGGAGACATGACGCACGCGATACTGCGCGCCCGCGACCGGCAGCTCGAGGCGCGGGTCGAGAGCTTCGCGGGCACCGCGCGCCAGATGTTCCGGCAGGTGGAGGCCGACCCGCGCGACCTGACCTCCGCGCGCCGCTATCTCGGCGTCTACCTGCAGGGCGCGCGCGACGCGACGGTGCAGT
>CAZUVG010000572.1:0-2075 GCA_964623765.1 uncultured Roseicyclus sp. | reverse complement strand
ATCGCGCTGGCCGTCGCGGCCCTGATCGCCACGCTCGCCGTGCGGTCGGGCTTCCGCCACGAGTTCGTGGGCACGATCCTCGGGGCCAATCCGCATGTCAGCGTTTACGACCAGGTGGAGGCGACGGAAACCGGGCAGATCGACCGGACGCTCGAGAACTTCGCCGAGATGGCCGAGGCCGTGCGGCAGGTGCCGGGGGTGGTCCATGCCGCGGCCGTGATCCGCGGGCAGGTCATGGCGAGCCACCAGGGGCGGAACGCGGGCGTCGAGGTTATCGGCATCGCGCCGGAGGATCTTGCGGAGGTGCCGCTGGTGGCAGAACCCGAGATCGCGCGCGGCGACATCGGGCGTTTCCCCGACGGCATCGCGATCGGCTCGGGCGTCGCACGGGAGCTGGGCGTCGCCGTGGGCGACACGGTGCGGCTGATCTCGCCCGACGGCGCGCGGACCCCTTTCGGCACCAGCCCGCGCGTCTCGGCCTACGAGGTCGTCTACATCTTCCAGGTCGGGCGCTGGGACATCGACCGGGTGCGCGTCTACATGCCGTTCGCCGAGGCGCAGACCTACTTCAACCGCGACGGCGTGGCGGACGAGATCGAGGTGATGCTTTCCGATCCCGAGGAGGTGCGCGAGATGATCGTGCCGATCCTGACGGCGGCGGGCGGGGGCGTCTCGCTGTGGACTTGGCAGGACAGTTCGGGCGCCTTCCTCCAGGCGCTGCAGATGGAGGACAACATCATGTTCGTCATACTGTCGATCCTCGTCGTGATTGCCACGCTCAACATCGTCTCGGGGCTCGTGATGCTGGTGAAGAACAAGTCGCGCGACATCGGTATCCTCAGGACCGTGGGGCTCAGCGAGGGGTCCATCCTCCGGGTCTTCTTCATCTGCGGGGCGGGCGTGGGGCTCGCCGGGACGGTCGTGGGAGTGGTGCTCGGCTGCGCATTCGCGGTCTGGATCGACCCGATATTCGATTTCGTGAACTTCGTCGCGGGGGGCGGGGTCTGGGATCCCTCGGTGCGGCTCCTGTCCTCGCTGCCCGCGCGGCTCGAATGGGGGGACGTGCTGTCCGCGGTGGCATTGTCGCTGGGGCTGTCGTTCCTCGTCACGATCTTTCCGGCGCGCAGGGCCGCGCGGATGAACCCGGTCGAGGCCCTGCGCTATGAGTGAACCGGCGCTGCGGCTGAGCGGCATCGAGAAGGTCTACAACCGTGGCCGCCCGAACGAGGTGCGCGTGCTGCGCGGCGCGAGCGCGGAGATCGCGGGCGGAGAGGTCGTGGGCCTCGTGGCGCCCTCGGGCGCGGGGAAGTCGACGCTTCTCCACATCGCGGGTTTGCTCGATACCGCCGATGCCGGAAGTGTCGAGATCGATGGCCGCGACGTCGGGAAGGCCTCGGACCGGGTGCGCACGGCCGCGCGGCGTGGGCTCGTGGGCTTCGTCTACCAGTTCCACCATCTCCTGCCCGAGTTCACGGCGGCCGAGAACGTCGTGCTGCCGCAACTCGCCCACGGAGTGAAGCAGGGCGAGGCCGAAGGGCGCGCGGCATCGCTTCTCGACCGCGTCGGGCTGACGGCCCGAGCCGGGCACAGGCCCGCCGCGCTTTCGGGTGGCGAGCAGCAGCGGGTTGCCTTCTGTCGGGCGCTGGCGAACGGACCACGGCTCCTGCTCGCGGACGAGCCGACGGGCAATCTGGACCCCGGCACCTCGGACCGGGTCTTCGGCACGCTTATGGACCTCGTGCGCGAGACGGGGATGGCGGCGCTCATCGCGACGCACAACGCCGAACTCGCGGCGCGGATGGGCTCCTGGAGTAGCCCGGTGCCGCGGCCTGCGCGCAGCGAGAGCGTCTGTCGGAGAAGTCCTGCCCCGGAGCGGGCTGGAGCGCGGCTGGGGCAGGGCGCGTCTGCGGGCCGCGCACGGGGGCTGTGCCCCCGCCGGCGCCCAGGGTCCGGGCGCCTTCCCCGGAGTTTTCTGCCGCGATGAAGAAATGGCGGGCCGGGACGAAATGGCGCGCCGATGTCCCTGTCAGGGGTGGCTGTCGAAGAGGTCGAGGATGAGGTCCATCGCGCGGCGC
>CAZUVG010000571.1:0-2081 GCA_964623765.1 uncultured Roseicyclus sp. | reverse complement strand
GGCGCCGCCCTGGTTACCGGACGCCGCGCGGGTTCAAGAACAGGACCGTCCCGGTGTTCATCCTCGTGCCGCAGGTGAAGCTGCGGAAGAAGACGGATCTGGCGCGGGAAACGACGCGCTGGCACGCCGCCGCGCCTGATCTGATCCTGCGCAACTGGCCCAAGGAGACGCGCTGATGCCGGACAGCACGAGCGAGGCGATCCTGAAGGCGCTTCTGGCCGCGCTCCAGGCGGCGAAACCCTCGGGCGCGCGGGTCGAGCGCAACGCGACCCTGCCCGACCGGATCCCGTCGGCGGGGCTGCTGATCCTGCGCGACGGGGATCCCGGCGACCCGGAGGTGCTGCTGTCGCCGACCAGCTACATTTTCCAGCATGTCGCCGAGGTGGACGTGCTGGTCGAAGGTCGCGCGCCCGCGCGCGAGGCGGCCTTCGACACCCTCAAGCAGTCGATCGCAGCCGCGCTGGCAGCGGACCGCACCCTGGGCGGGCGGTGCGACTGGATCGAGGCTTTGGCACCGGCCCCTCTCGAGCTGCCGCTCGAGGGGGCTGACGCCATCAAGGGCGCGACCGTCGGGGTCGTGCTGCACTACCAGACCGACGACCCCCTGACCTGAAGAAAGGACGGAGACATGGCACGAGCACAAGGTGCCCGCGCGCAGATGGCGCTGGGCTTCGAGGACACCTACGGCACGCCGCCAGCGGCGGACAGCTTCTGGAAGGTGCCCTTTGTTTCGAGCACGCTGGGCAGCCAGCAGGCGCTGCTGGAGAGCGACGTGCTGGGCGTCGGCCGCGACCCCATCGACCCGATGCTCGACGCGGTGACGGCCGACGGCGACGTGGTGGTGCCGCTTGACCGCAACAGCATGGGTGTCTGGCTGAAGCTGCTGCTGGGTGAGCCGACGAGCATGTCAAGTTTCCACGATTTCCCCGCTGGCGAGTGGGACTTGCCCAGCGCGTCGATCGAGATCGGCATGCCGGAGGTGCCCCACTACGCCATGATCTCGGGCGTGAAGGCGAACAGCCTGCAGCTGAATTTGCAGCGGACCGGGCTGCTGACGGCCACCATGGGCCTCATGGCGCAGAAGGAGGTGGCGGCATCGTCGACGGCCGCCGGCACGCTGACCGAATTGCCTTTCGAACGCGTTCGAGCGTGGGAAGGGACGGTCCAGAAGGACGGCTCGGCCCTGGGCAATGTCGTGTCCGCGCAGATCAACTACACGAACAACCTCGACGCCATCGACACCCTCGAGGGGTCGCCGAACATCGCGGGCGCGGACCCGTCGCGCGCCGCGCTGACCGGGCAGATCGTCATGCGCTTCGCGGACCAGGTCATGTATGACGAAGCCGTCGCCGGCGACCCGTTGGAATTGGTTTTCTCGTTGCCAATCAGTAGTGCCGCACTCACCATTTCCGCCCATCGCGCGTTCCTGTCGAAGCCGCGCATCCCCATCGAGGGACCGGGAGGCATCCAGGTGACCTTCGACTGGCAGGCCGCGCAGGCCGTCAGCGGTGCCGCCGAAGGGAAAATGGCCGCTTTCAATCTTATCACCGACGCAAGCGTCACCTCCTTCGACAACCCCGGGGCCTGATCCGAGATGGCTGTGCGTTTGAACCTGTCCCGCGAGCCGGAATGGCTCGAGCTTCTGCCCGGCGTGCGCGTTCTGTGCCGCCCGGCCACCTCCGCGGTGTTCGCCGCGGCCCGGCGCGACCCCTTCATGGACGGGATCGCGCCCCTTCTGCCCGACGATGTCGACATGGCCGACGATGCCGCCGTCGAGGCTGCCATCGAGGCGTCGGAGCAGAGCGTCCCGAAAGAAGAGATCGCGGTCGTTTTCGGAAAGGCCATCGCGGTGGCGGTGATCGACGATTGGGAGGGCGTCGAGGGCCCCGACGGCAAGCCCGTCAAGCCCAGCCGCGAGTATATCGACGCCTTCCTCGACGACTACCGCATCTTCGAGGCATGGCAGGCGCGCTACATGGCGAAATGGCTGGGGCTGGCCGAGGAAAAAAACGCATCCGCGCCTCCGCCGAGTGGTTCTTCGGCGGCGGGGGCGCTTACTGCGAAGCCTGACCGGAAACCTG
>CAZUVG010000570.1:0-2081 GCA_964623765.1 uncultured Roseicyclus sp. | reverse complement strand
CGCCTGTGGCTGCCAGCTCGCTGATCCCGGTCCCGGTGGCGGCCAGCACATCCCGGCAGTCGCGGATCGCGAATACCACGCCCTCCAGCACGGCCCGGGTCGCGGCGGCACGGTCCGTCGCATGTTCCAGCCCCACGAATGCACCACGGATCTTCGCGTCGTTGAGCGGCGTCCGCTCGCCGCCGAGATATGGCAGGAAAAGCGTCCTGCCCGGCGCCCCGAGGGCACCAAGCCCGGAGGTGAGCTCGTTCGGGTCGCGTCCGACGAGACCGGCGAACCAGTTGAGCGCGTCGGTGGCCGACAGGATCACGCCCATCTGGTGCCACGTCTCGGGCAGCGCATGACAGAACGTGTGGACCGCCGTCTCGGGGGCGGGTCGGTAACCGTCGTTCGCCGCGAACAGCACGCCGGACGTCCCGAGGCTGACGAAGGCGCGTCCGGCGACGACCGTTCCCATGCCGACGCCGGTCGCGGCATTGTCCCCGCCTCCGCCTGCGACAGGAACGCCCCTCGGAATGCCGAAGCGGTCGGCCAGAGGGTCGCGGAGTTGCCCGGATACGGCAGACCCCTCCACGAGGCGCGGCATGTGCTCGCGGCCGAGACCCGTCGCCTCGAGAAGTCCCCTGTCCCAGTCGCGGCGGCCGGTATCGAGCCAGCTCGTCCCGGCTGCATCGGACATCTCGGCCACATGCTCGCCCGTGAGCCAGAGCCGCAGGTAGTCCTTGGGCAGGAGAACCTTCGCGACGCGGTCGAAGCTCGCAGGCTCATGGTGCCGAAGCCAGAGAAGCTTGGGCGCCGTGAAACCGGGGAACACGATGTTGCCGGTCACCCTCCGGAACCTCGGATCCCGGTCGAGCGCCGCCGCCTCCTCGTGCGCTCTCGTGTCGTTCCACAGGATGCAGGGCCGAAGCGGCGTGTCCGAGGCATCCAGCAACGTCGCACCATGCATCTGGCCCGACAGGCCGATGCCGCGCAGGCCCGCGAGATCTGCCCGACCGGCAAGATCTTCGAGCGCCGTCTCGGTCGCGGCGATCCACTCCCACGGGTCCTGCTCCGAAAAGCCGGCCTTGGGGCGCCGAACCGTCAATGGCGACGAGGCTTCGGCAACGACCTTCTGGTCCGCGTCGATCAGCAGAAGCTTCAACCCGGACGTGCCCAGATCGATTCCCAGATACATGTTGGCCCTCCCTCTCCAGACCGGAGCATGGAGAATGCACCGGTGGAGCGTCAATACAAACGTTTGGATTTTGGCCCGGAAACATGAGACAGCGCTGAAGGTCCGTCCTTCGGCGGCAACGCCGGAAGCCGCGACAGCGAGAAGCCGCGATCGGAACACCTCGTCATCCGAACATGCGGACGGGCCGTCAGCCGGGCTGCCGCCCGATCATCTGCATCAGCGCCGCGACCCGGTTCGCCGTGGCGGGATGGGTGGAGAACAGCTTGTCGTGGGCATGGGCGTGGAGCGGGTTTATGATGAACATGTGCGCGCTCGCCGGGTTTCGCTCGGCCGCTTTGTTGTCGATCCGCTGTGCGAAACCCTCGATCTTCTGCAGCGCGGAGGCGAGCCAGTCGGGCCGCCCGCAGATCTCCGCTCCCACCCGGTCGGCCTCGTATTCCCGTCCCCGGCTGATCGCCATCTGCACGAGGCCCGCCGCCAGCGGCGCGAGGATGATGAGAGCGATGGTGCCCAGAAGGCCCACGTTCCGGTCGCGCCCGCCGAAGAACATCGCGAAGTTCGCCAGAAGCGAGATCGCGCCCGCGAAGGTCGCCGTGATCGTCATGATCAGCGTGTCGCGGTTGCGGATATGGGCGAGTTCATGGGCGACGACCCCCGCCACCTCCTGCGCGTTCAGCCGCCGCATGAGACCCGTGGTCACCGCCACCGCCGCGTTCTGCGGGTTGCGGCCCGTGGCGAAGGCGTTGGGCTGGTCGGTCTCCATCACGAAGACCTTCGGCATCGGCAGGTTCGCGTTGGCCGCAAGGTCGGCAACCATCCGCCAAAGCTCGGGCGCGGACCGCTCGTCGACCTCGCGGGCGTTGTGCATCCTCAGGACCATCCGGTCCGAGTTCCAGTAGGCGAA
>CAZUVG010000569.1:1319-2083 GCA_964623765.1 uncultured Roseicyclus sp. | reverse complement strand
CACCACGCCCCGGACCTTCTCGGTGTGGGCGCGGCGGACGACCATCGTCGATTTCAAGCCGGTGCAGCGGACCCAGCTGGGCGGGGCCCCGGATCTCGAGAAGGTGCTCGAGAGCGGCGAGTTCCAGTATGGCACCATCGGCGAGGCGAAGGAGGTCTACGCGCTGGCGACCTACGGCCGGATCGTGGGCATCACGCGTCAGACGCTGATCAACGACGACCTGGACGCCTTCACCCGCGTTCCGGCAGCGTTCGGGGCCTCGGCGGCGGATCTCGAGAGCGACATCGTCTACGCGATCCTGACGCAGAACCCGGCCATGGGCGACGGCACGGACCTGTTCCATGCCGACCATGGCAACCTCGGGTCCGCGTCGGTGATCGACGAGGCGGCGCTGGCGGCGGCTTACCGGGCCTTCGGTGCTCAGAAGGGCCTCGAGGACCGGCTGATCCGCGTGATGCCGCGTCACGTCATCGTGCCGCCGGGCGTGCGGTCGGTCGAGGCCCGCAAGCAGATCACCGCGACGACCCCGGCGAACACGCAGGACGTGAACGCCTTCGCGGGCCGTCTCGAGGTGGTCGAGGAGCCGCGCCTGATCCCCGACAGCGGCGAGGATCCGTGGTTCCTCGCGGCGGACCCCGCGCGGGTGGACACGGTCGAATACGCGTATCTCGACGGCCAGGAGGGGGTCTACACCGAGACCCGCTCGGGCTTCGAGGTCGATGGCATCGAGATCAAGGCGCGCCACGACTTCGCGGCGAAGGCCA
>CAZUVG010000569.1:0-1309 GCA_964623765.1 uncultured Roseicyclus sp. | reverse complement strand
TACAAGAACCCCGGCGACGCGCCGGCCTGATCCGTGAGGATCCTTGCCCCGGCGGCTGCGCCGGGGCGCTGACCCAAACCTTCAGACACGGGAGCTTCCCATGAAAAACTATCTTGCCAAGGGTGACACCATCGAGTTCACCGCGGCGGCGGACGTCACGTCGGGCGAAGGCGTCTTGCTCGGTTCCCTGTTCGGCGTGGCCACCGGCGACGTGGCGAACGGCGAGCGCGGCACGATGAAACTGACGGGCATCTTTGATCTGCCCAAGGCTGCGTCGCAGTCGTGGTCGCCGGGCGATCTGATCTATTGGGATGCGGGCAATTCGGTCTGCACCAAGACCGCATCGACCCACAAGCGGATCGGCGCGGCGGTCACCTCCGTGGCCGGCGGCGCGAACGACATCATCGGTCGCGTGCGCCTCAACGGCGCGGCCGTCAACTGAGGCCCCCATGCTGGGCTTTGCCGGGGCCATCGACGCGATCTTTGCAAACCCCGTGATCGCGGTTGCCGCCACCTACCGCCAAGGCGGCGCGGGCCCCGGCACCACTGTGCGCGTGATCCGGCGCAGGCCGGACGAGATGACCGAGTGGAATGGCGGCCGGTTCGTGCGGGACACGGTGATGCTGGATGTGCGGACGGGAGAGGTGTCGGCGCTCGAGGCGGGCGACACCTTCGAGATCGGCGCAGAAACCCTCGAAGTGCAGGGCGAGCCTGCGCAGGACAGCGAGCGGCTGATCTGGCGGGCGGAGGCGCGTCCGGCATGAGGGTGAACGTGACGCGGGATTTCGATCTCGAGGCTCTCATGGGCCGGGATGTCGTCCGCGCCGAGCAGGCGGTCACCAAGGGGCTGGACAAGGCCGGCAAGGGTCTGCAGCGCGCCTGGCGCACACAGGTGCGGGCTGCGCTGGGCTACCGCATTGCCGGGTCGATCCGCTCTCGGACCTACCCGGATCGGGATGTCAGCATCAACGCCGCCGCGCTGGTCTACGCGCCGAGCGGACGACAGGACGGCCGGGCATACCGGGCGGGCGAGCGCAGCGCCTCGGCCTCGGACGTGATCATGTCGCACGACCGCGGTGCCGTCATCCGGTCGGAGCGCGGGCTCTATCTGGCCATTCCGCTCGGCCCAGCGGCCAACATGCGCGGTGCCACGAGCACGGGTCGCGGTGACCGCAGCCGCATCACGCCGGGCGGATGGGAGCGCCGCACAGGACGCCGCCTGCGGTTCGTCTACCGGCGCGGCCAGCCGAGCCTTCTCGTGGACGACGGGACGGTCCGGCCGGGCAACATCATGCTCTGGCGGGGCGGG
>CAZUVG010000568.1:0-2086 GCA_964623765.1 uncultured Roseicyclus sp. | reverse complement strand
CGATAAAGTAGTTGATCTGGTTGACGTGGATAAAACTGTCGCCCAGCACGCGCGGGTCGGCATTCAGGCCCTGCAGGATGCCCGTCAGCTGTTCCAGCGAGGTTTCAGCCGGATAATTGCGCGCTTCGAACCCCACCCCCGCGCTGTCGGCGCTGCGTTGCTGGTTGCGCACGTAAAGCTCCGCCGCGGCGGTATCGCCGACGCTGATCGAGACGAGGCTGGGTGTCCAGCCCTCGCCCGCAAGCGCCGCGGCCTGTTGTGCGACGCGCGCGCGCATCCGGGCCGCGATGGCCTTGCCGTCGATCAGGGCTGCGCGCATTCGCGGGCCATCCTCTTGTCGCTTGTATCGCCGTCGCATGGCAGCAGGGCGGCCCGAAGGCCACCCCCGTTGCGCATCGCCTCAGAACAGGCCTTCGACGAGGCCTTCCTCGTTGATGCGGATGTTTTCGGCGGCGGGCGTGCGTGGCAGGCCGGGCATGGTCATGATCTCACCGCAGATCACCACGACGAAGCCCGCCCCCGCCGACAGCCGCACCTCGCGGATCGGCACCGAATGGCCCGTGGGGGCGCCGCGCCGGTTGGGGTCGGTGGTGAAGGAATACTGGGTCTTGGCCATGCAGACCGGCAGCGCGCCGTAGCCCTGATCTTCCCATTCCTTCAACTGGTTGCGGATCTTGGCATCGGCCAGCACCTCGTCGGCGCGGTAGATCGCGGTTGCGACGCGCTCGATCTTCTCGAAAAGGCCCAGGTCGTCGCGGTAGAGCGGCGCGAACTGGCTCTGGCCGCTGTCGGCGATCTCGGCGACGCGGGTGGCCAGCTCCTTCGTGCCCTCGGACCCCTTGGCCCAGTGCTGGCACAGGATCGCCTCGGAGCCCTGGGTTTCCACGTAGTCCTTGACGGCCTGCACCTCGGCGTCGGTGTCGGTGACGAAATGGTTGATCGCCACCACGACCGGCACGCCGAACTGCTTGAGGTTGCCGATATGGCGGCCAAGGTTGGCGCAGCCGTTCTTCACCGCGTCCACGTTTTCCGCGCCCAGATCGGCCTTGGCCACGCCGCCATTCATCTTCATCGCCCGGACGGTGGCGACCAGCACCACGCAATCGGGCGCCAGCCCGGCCTTGCGGCACTTGATGTTCATGAACTTCTCGGCCCCAAGATCGGCGCCGAATCCCGCCTCTGTCACCACGTAGTCGGCCAGTTTCAGCGCCGTCGTGGTGGCGATGACGGAATTGCAGCCATGCGCGATATTGGCGAACGGCCCGCCATGCACGAAGGCGGGGTTGTTTTCCAGCGTCTGCACGAGGTTGGGCTGCATCGCGTCGCGCAGCAGAACGGTCATCGCGCCATCGGCCTTGATGTCCCGCGCATAGATCGGCGACTTGTCCCGGCGATAGGCGACGATCATGTCGCCAAGGCGGCGTTGCAGGTCGGCAAGGTCCGAGGCGAGGCAAAGGATCGCCATGACCTCGGAGGCGACGGTGATGTCGAAGCCCGTCTGGCGCGGGAAGCCGTTGGCCACACCGCCAAGCGACGTGACCGTGTCGCGCAGCGCCCGGTCGTTCATGTCGAGCACCCGGCGCCACGTCACCCGGCGTTCGTCGATCTCCAACTCGTTGCCCCAGTAGATGTGGTTGTCGATCATCGCCGAAAGCAGGTTGTGCGCGCTGGTGATGGCGTGGAAATCGCCGGTGAAATGCAGGTTCATCTCCTCCATCGGCACGATCTGCGCGTAACCGCCGCCGGCGGCGCCACCCTTCATCCCGAAATTGGGCCCAAGGCTGGCCTCGCGGATGCAGATCGCGGCGTTCTTGCCGATGGCGTTCAGCCCGTCGCCAAGCCCGACGGTGGTGGTGGTCTTGCCCTCGCCCGCCGGGGTCGGGTTGATCGCGGTCACGAGGATCAGCTTGCCGGTCTCGCGGTCCTGGACCGAGTTGATGAAATCCTGGCTGACCTTGGCCTTGTCATGGCCGTAGGGCAGCAGGTGCTCGGACGGGATGCCAAGCTTTTCGCCGATTTCCTGAATCGGGCGTTTCGTCGCCTCGCGGGCAATTTCGATATCGGTCTTGAAGGCCATTGTCATCAG
>CAZUVG010000567.1:0-2089 GCA_964623765.1 uncultured Roseicyclus sp. | reverse complement strand
AGCGATGCCGTGGCCGATGCCGGGGTCAGCGTGGTGGCGACCTTCCCCCGGGACAGCCATCCGCCGATCGTCTACCCGGTGGCGGCGATCGCCGGGCGGCTCGATCCCGCGACGGCCGTGTTCCTCGACTTCCTGCGCGACCCGATGGCGCGCGGGGCCTTCGAAAGGCAGGGCTTCGAGGTGCTGGAGTAGTCGCGCGGGATGGATTGGCTCGGCCCCGAGGAATGGCAGGCGGTCGCCCTGTCGCTGCGCGTCGCCTTCTGGGCGACGGCGGTCAGCCTGCCGCTCGGAATCGTCGTGGCCTATGCGCTTGCCCGCCGGGACTTCCCGGGCAAGCAGGTGCTCAACGGCCTCGTCCACCTGCCGCTTGTCCTGCCGCCCGTGGTCACGGGTTATCTCCTCCTCCTAACCTTCGGCACGCGGGGTCCGGTGGGCGGGCTTCTGGCCGAGGCCGGCATCGTCTTCGCCTTCCGCTGGACGGGGGCGGCCCTCGCGGCGGGCGTCATGGCCTTCCCGCTCATGGTCCGCGCCATCCGCCTGTCCATCGAGGCCATCGACCCCAGGCTCGAACAGGCCTCCGCCACGCTCGGCGCGCGGCCTTTCTGGGTCTTCCTGACCGTGACGCTGCCCATGGCGCTGCCGGGGATCGTGGCGGGCGCGATCCTCGCCTTCGCGAAGGCAATGGGCGAGTTCGGCGCGACGATCACCTTCGTCTCCAACATTCCCGGCGAGACGCGCACGATCCCGTCCGCGATCTATGCCTTCCTGCAGGTGCCGGGGGCCGAGGGCTCCGCCATGAAGCTCGTGATCGTCTCGGTCGTCGTCGCCATGGGCGCGCTCTTCCTGTCCGAGGTGATCGGGCGGCGCGTGGCCGACAGGGTCGGGGGGCGCTGATGCTGGAGGTGAACGTCCGCCATAAGCTGGGCGATTTCGACCTCGACGCGAGCTTCGAGGCACCTTCGGGCGTCACGGTCCTGTTCGGCCGGTCGGGGTCGGGCAAGACGACCGTGGTCAACGCCGTTGCGGGCCTCCTCTCGCCGCACGAGGGACGGATCGTGGCCGGGGCGCGGGTGCTGCTCGACACGCGGCAGGGCATCCGGCTGCCGCCCCATGGGCGGCGGCTTGGCTACGTGTTCCAGGAGGGGCGGCTGTTTCCGCATCTGAGCGTGCGGCAGAATCTCCGCTACGGCGCTTGGTTCGCGCCAAAGCGCGTGCCGCGGGCGGAGTTCGGACGCGTCGTGGACCTTCTTGGAATCGGGCACCTGCTCGACCGCCGTCCCGGCACGCTTTCGGGCGGGGAGAAGCAGCGGGTGGCGATCGGCCGCGCGCTCCTGTCCGCGCCCGAGGTGATCCTCGCCGACGAGCCGCTCGCCGCCCTCGACGAGGCGCGCAAGGCCGAGATCCTGCCCTATTTCGAGCGGCTGCGCGACGAGGTGGCGGTGCCGATCCTCTACGTCAGCCACGCCGCGTCCGAGGTCGCGCGCCTGGCGACGACGGTCGTCGCGCTGGAGGCGGGGCGCGTGGTGGCGCAGGGACCCGCGGAGGAGGTGCTGGGGGATCCGGGCGTGCTGCCAGCTGGCGCGCGCGAGGCGGGGGCGATCCTGAGGGCGCGCGTCTGTGTCCATCACGACGACGGGCTGACGGAACTCGACGCGGGCGGGATGCCCCTGTTCCTGCCGCGGGTGCACCGGCCGCCGGGCGCGCAGCTGCGGCTGCGGATCGCGGCGCATGACGTGATCCTGTCGCGCGGGCGGCCCGAGGGCCTCTCGGCGCTCAACATCCTGCCTGCCACGGTGCGGGAGGTTCGCGAGGGCGCGGGCCCCGGCGTGATCGTGGCGCTGGAGACGCCCGCGGGGCGGCTTCTGGCGCGGGTCACCCGCCGCTCGGCGATGGCGCTGGGCCTGGTCGAGGGGCTGCCGGTCCACGCGGTGGTCAAGACGGTCTCCGTCGCCCCGTCCGACGTCGGAGGTGTCTCCGGCGACGGCGTGATCGCGGGCTAGCCGCTCAGGCGCGCGTGCCCGAGCGGTCGGACCGCAGGCGCAGGAGCCAGGGCAGCACGAGTGGCGTCAGGTACATCGGGATCTGGTAG
>CAZUVG010000566.1:0-2091 GCA_964623765.1 uncultured Roseicyclus sp. | reverse complement strand
CCGAGGATGTTGCGCGCCACCGCCTCGGCCTGGTCGATGGCGTTCTGCACGCTTTCCAGCCGGATGCGGTGGCCCCGATATGGCAGGTTCGCGCAGTCGCCCGCGGCCCAGATCGCCGGGTCGCTTGTGCGCCCCCGCGCGTCCACCCTGATGCCGTTCTCGACCTCCAGCCCGGCCGCCTCGGCAAGGGATGTTGCGGGCGTGATGCCGATCCCGGCGATGACGACGTCAACCCGAAGTTCGCTTCCGTCGGCCAGGATCGCGCCGGTGACACGGTCCTCGCCGGTCAGCCGGTCGAGCGCCACGTCTTCCATCACGCGCACCCCGTGGCCCGCGTGAAGGTCGCGGAACCATGCCGAGGTCTCGGGACAGGCGACGCGGGAAAGGATGCGGTCGGCCGCTTCGATCAGCGTCACGTCGAGGCCGAGCTTCGCGCAGACCGCCGCCGCTTCCAGCCCGATGTAGCCGCCACCGACGATGAGCGCGCTGCGCCCGGCGTCGAATTCCGGCACCATCTCGTCCACGTCGCGCAGCGTGCGCACCACGTGCACCCCGGCCATCTCGCCCCCTATGCGGCCCGGCAGCCGACGCGGCACGGATCCGGTGGCCAGCACCAGCGCGTCGTAATCCACCGCGTGGCCGCCCGCGATCACCTTGCGACCGGAACGGTCGATGGCCTGCACGACGGTGTCGAGCATCAGCGCGATCCCGTTCTCGGCGTAATAGCTTCCGGGCCGGAGGTAGAGCCGCTCCAGCGCCATCTCGCCGAGCAGGTAAGCCTTGGAAAGCGGCGGTCGCTGGTAGGGCGGCACATGTTCCTCCCCGATCAGCGTGATCGCGCCGCCGAAGCCCTCGCTGCGCAGTTTCGCGACGCAGGACGCGCCCGCCTGGCCCGCACCCACGACGACGATCCGATCCATGGTCCTCGACCTTTCCGATTCCGCTGGCATACCTTGCGGCGGACCCTACATTCGCCGCGAACGGCAATACAAGCGAGGGAACCAGAACCATGCCCATCACCGAAGGCGACACCCTGCCTGGCGCAACCCTGATCCAGATGGGGCAGAACGGCCCCGAGCCCGTCTCGCTCGGCGACAAGATGGCGGGCCGGAAGGTCCTGATCTTCGCCGTCCCAGGCGCCTTTACGCCCACCTGCCATTCCGCCCATGTCCCGAGCTTCATCCGCACGAAGGACGCGCTGATGGCCAAGGGCGTGGACGAGATCATCTGCGTCTCCGTCAACGACCCGTTCGTGATGGGCGCCTGGGCCGAGGCGACCGGCGCGGCCGAGGCCGGGATCACCATGCTGGCCGACGCCGAAAGCGCCTTCACCACCGCCATCGGCATGAACTTCTCCGCCCCGCCGGCGGGCCTGATCGAACGCTCCTCGCGCTACGCGATGCTGGTCGAGGATGGCGTCGTGAAGGTCCTCCACAAGGAGGAAGGCCCCGGCACCTGCGAAATCTCCAGCGGCGAGGCGATGCTCGAGGCAATCTGACCGCGAGCGGCGGCGCGGTTCCGGCCGCGCCGCCTACCCTGCGATGCGGTCCATCTTCGATGCCATCGCCACGTCGAGGTTCGACAGCCCGCCCACGTCGTGCGTGGCGAGCGTCACCTCGACGGTCTTGTAGACGTTGAACCATTCGGGATGGTGGTTCATGTGCTCCGCCACCATCGCGACCCGCGTCATCCAGCCGAACGCCTCGTTGAAGTCACCGAAGGTGAAGGTCTTCGTGATCGCGTCGCGCCCCCCGACCTCGGCCCAGCCGTGTTCCTTCAGCGCCTCGAGCGCCTTCGCGCGGTCCTCGCCTTCCAGCTTGTGCGGCGTCGTCATTCCTGCTCCTCCACCTCTGCCTTCCTGAACGGTCCCCAGCTTGTGAGCACCTCGATCTCGTGGTCAACCGCCTCGCGCTCGGCCTCGAGATACTGCGCGATGGCGTTGGCAAACCCCTCGTCCCGAACCCAGTGCAGCGAATGGGTCGCCACGGGCAGGTAGCCGCGCGCAAGCTTGTGCTCGCCCTGCGCCCCCGCCTCCACACGCGCCATTTCGTGGGCGATCGCGTATTCGATGGCCCGATAATAGCACAGCTC
>CAZUVG010000565.1:0-2110 GCA_964623765.1 uncultured Roseicyclus sp. | reverse complement strand
GAAGGCCGCGGGCGAGATCGTCGCCTTCATCGACGACGACGCGGTGCCCGAGCCGAGCTGGGCGGGACGGCTCCTTGCAGCCTTCGAGCCGGCGGAAGTCGCGGCCGCGACCGGCACCGTGATCGGGCGCAACGGCATCTCCCTGCAATGGGGGCCGATGTCCGTCGACCGGCGGGGCCGGGACATCCACCTGCCGGAGGATGACGCGCCACCGCCCCCCGGCTTCGCCCGGAAGCTGCACGGAACCAACATGGCGGTCCGCCGCGCGGTGCTCGCTGACCTGGGCGGCTTCGATCCCGCCTTCCGCTTCTACCTCGACGATACTGACCTCGCGCTCCGGCTCGCGGGCAGGCCGGTGGCGTGGGTTCCGGGTGCGCATGTGCACCACGCCTACGAGGCAAGCTCCCGCCGCGACGCCGACCGGGCGCCCCTCGACCTCCACGATATCGGCGCTTCCACCGCCGTCTTCCTTCGCAAGCATGCGCCAGCCGACATGGAGCAGGCCCTCGCCCGGCTCGCCGAGGACCAGCGCGCGCGCCTGTTCCGGCTCGCCCGCCGCCGCAGGCTGGGCGCGCGGGACATTCAGGTCCTTACCGACAGCCTCCGCGACGGTCTCGACGAGGGACGGAACCGATCGGCCGGCACCCGGGCGGAGATTCCCGATCCGCAGCCATTCATGCCGCTGCGAGACGCGCCTGCCGAAGGCGACGAGATCCTCTCCGGCTGGTCCTTCCGCGCCGCATCGCTGCGCGCCGAGGCAGAACGGCGCGTGGCCGATGGCGTTCGGGTAAGTCTCTTCCTCTTCGAGCCCAGCCCCCGCGCGCACCGGGTGCGGTTCACCGAGGGCGGCTGGTGGGAGCATGCCGGCGGGCTCTGGGGCCGATCCGTTCGCGCGGCGCCCGCAATTCAGGCGTGGCGATTCGATTCACGACTTTTTTCCGAAATCCGCCGCATCGCCGACACAAGGCTCCCCCAAGGCTGGGCGGCGAGGGTTCAAGCAAACCGCGAAGGCCCATAAACTTCAGTGTCCGCAAGAGCAGGGCCGTCGTGCCCGCAGCACCGATCGGAAATTGCGAGGTAACCATGAAAAAGCGTGTCACGAAAGCGATCTTCCCTGTAGCCGGGCTCGGGACCCGTTTCCTGCCCGCGACCAAGTCGATCCCGAAGGAGATCATGACGCTCGTCGACCGCCCGCTGATCCAGTATGCCATCGACGAGGCCCGTGCGGCGGGGATCGAGGAATTCATCTTCGTCACCAGCCGCGGCAAGTCTGCACTGGAGGACTACTTCGACGCCTCGCCCGAACTCGAGGCGCAACTCCGCAGGAAGGGCAAGACGCAGCTGCTGGAGACGCTGGAAGACACGAACATGGACTCCGGCGCCATCGCCTACATCCGGCAGCACAGGGCGCTGGGCCTGGGCCATGCCGTCTGGTGCGCCCGCCGCCTGCTGGCCGACGAGCCCTTCGCCGTTCTTCTGCCCGACGACGTTATCGCGGCCGAGACGCCCTGCCTGCAGCAGATGGTCGAGGCTTACGAGAGCACGGGCGGCAACATGGTTGCCGCGATGGAGGTCCCCGAGAGCAAGGCCCATGCCTACGGCGTTCTCGACGTGGCCGAGGACATGGGCTCGCTCGTCTCGGTCAGGGGCATGGTCGAGAAGCCCGCGCCTGGCACCGCGCCCTCGAACCTCGCCGTTATCGGCCGCTACATCCTGTCGCCGCAGGTCATGGGCCATCTCGACCGGATCGATGCCGGAGCGGGCGGCGAGATCCAGCTCACCGACGCCATCGCGCGGGAGATTGCGACGTCGCAGAACGTCTACGGTTTCCGTTTCCGCGGACAGCGGTTCGACTGTGGATCGAAGGCCGGGTTCCTGCAGGCGACGGTGGCCTTCGGCCTCGCGCGCGAGGACCTGCGCGACGAGTTCGCCGACTTCCTGGCCGACATGACCTCGGTCCGGGCCGCGGCAGAGTGATCCGATGGCAGCCGACCCGCTGGCCGACGGCGCGGTCTGGCTGGACCTTACACGCACCCTGACGCGCGCCGGGCGCGGCGCGCCGACGGGCATCGACCGGGTCGAACTTGCGTGGTTCGATCACCTCGCCGCG
>CAZUVG010000564.1:0-2114 GCA_964623765.1 uncultured Roseicyclus sp. | reverse complement strand
GTGTGCCTTCGGCGAAGAGCGGGTCGGCCAGCGCCTCGCGCATGTCCGAGACCAGCCGCTCGGTATCGCCCGAGCCAAGCTCGGTCACGTCGAGGCCGAATTCCTGCGCGAGACCGAGGACCACCGCGGTAGAGACGGGACGGTTGTTGTTCTCCATCTGGTTCAGGTAGGGCAGAGACACGCCGAGCTTGGCGGCGAAGGCCTTCTGCGTGAGCCCGAGGCGCGTGCGCACCTCGCGCAGCTTCGATCCGGCGTAGAGTTTGCGGGCGGACATGGCAGCCTCCTTTGCAAACTTGAGTAGCCGTATTTGCAAAGACAGGAAAGGACTCAGGTTCCCGCGACCTGCCGTTCCCGCCGGATGGTGTAGACGGCCGAGGCCAGCGCGAGGAGAGAGGTGATCAGCATGATCCAGATGAGCGGAAAGGCGCCGTCGCCGCCGGTCAGGAGCGCGCCGGCCAGTGCCGAGAGGGCGGCGCCGCCTCCGATCATGATCGCACCGCCGAGTCCGCTTGCCGTGCCGGCGAGGCGCGGGCGCACCGACAGCATGCCCGAGTTGGCGTTGGGCAGGACCATGCCGTTGCCGATTCCCACGATGGCCATCGAGCCGAAGAAGACGAGCGCGGACTTGAAGCCGGCGAGGAACAGAAGAAGCGAGCCGAAAAGCCCGACCGCCGTCAGGATCGCGCCCCAGAGGATCATGCCGTTGATGCCGACGCGGACGGAGTATCGGCCGGCGAGAAAATTGCCGAGGAAATAGCCGAGCGCCGGGGCGCCGAAATAGATACCGACCTGCGTGGCGGAGAGGCCGAAGACCTCCGAACCGACGTAGGGAGCGCCGCCGAGATAGGCGAAGAAGGCACCCGAGGTGAAGGCGGCCGTCAGGCAGTAGCCCCAGAAACGGCGGGCGCGCAGCAGGTCGGGATACTGGCGGACCTGTTCGGCGAAACTCGCCGAACTCTGCTCCGCCGTCTCGCCGAGGTCGCGCCACGTCAGCGCGAGGACAAGCGTGCCGAGCACGGCAAGCATCCAGAAGTTCGCCTGCCAGCCCAGCGTCTCGTCGAATACGCCGCCGATCGCGGGCCCGATCATGGGGACCACGGCCATCCCCATGGTGACGTAGCCAATCTGGCTTGCGGCCTGGTCCTGCGGGTACATGTCGCGCACCACCGCGCGGCCGAGCACGAGACCCGCGACGATCACCGCCTGCACCATCCGGAAGGCGAGGAAGGCCTCGACGGTCGGGGCAAAGATGCATCCAACCGTCGCCACGAGGAAGATGGCGATGCTCCACAGAAGCACCGGCCGCCGGCCGAAGCGGTCGGAGACCGGGCCGATGACCACCTGCAAAACCGCGTTGACCGCGAGATAGAGCGCGACCGACAATTGCATCAGCCGGTAGTCGGTCTCGAAATGCTCCGTCATCGCCGGCAGCGAGGGCAGGAACACGTTCATGGACAGCGCGCCGAGGCCCGTCAGGACGATCAGGGTGAAAATGTGGGGCGGGGTGGCGCGGTCGAGAAACCGCACCATCGGCAATGTGGACATGCCCGACGGCTTAGGGCGTGGGTGCGGTGTTGTCCACGTGTCTCCGTCCGCGGGGCCGCGGTGCGGTGGGTTCGCTTCTTCGCAATTCGCAAATCCCTTCTGCAAAAATATTTGCAAATATTCCAAAGTCCGCTCGCCTGCGACTGCCTGCACCGTTACGGTGATTGAAAACCGGTCCGGGAACGGACCGAAGCGGCAACAAACCGGTCAAGGGGGGCACATGAAGGACATCCTGGTTCAGCTCGAGCGCCGTCGCGAGGAAGCGCGGCTCGGTGGCGGCGAACGACGCATCGAGGCCCAGCATGCAAAGGGCAAGCTGACGGCGCGCGAGCGGATCGAGCTTCTCCTCGACGAGGGCAGCTTCGAGGAATACGACATGTTCGTGACCCACCGCTGCGTGGATTTCGGCATGCAGGAGGCCAAGCCGCGCGGCGATGGCGTCGTCACTGGCTGGGGCACGATCAACGGCCGGATGGTCTATGTCTTCAGCCAGGATTTTACCGTGCTGGGCGGCTCGGTCTCGGAGACGCATGCCGCGAAGATCTGCAAGATCATGGACATGGCGATGC
>CAZUVG010000563.1:0-2120 GCA_964623765.1 uncultured Roseicyclus sp. | reverse complement strand
GAAGCCCCCTCGCACGGGTCGCCCGCGCCGGCGGGCGAAAACCCTCACTCGAGGATGTAGGACGGCATCTTCCGGAACGCCGCGCGCAGCGCCTCGCCCCAGCCCTCGGATATCTCCAGGAAATAGGCGTCGTCCCGCTCGATCCGCCGCCGGATCCCGTGGCGGAAGCTGTCGGCCTCGTAGAGGTGGAGGTCGAGCGGCAGGCCCACGGACAGGTTCGCCTTCACCGTCGAATCGAAGCTCAGCATGAGGAGCTTCACGGCGTCCTCGAAACTCAGTCCGGCGTCATAAGCCCGAATGAGCATGGGCTTGCCGTATTTCGTCTCCCCGATCTGGAAGAAGGGCGTGTCCTCCGAGGCCTCGACGAAGTTTCCCTCGGGGTAGATCAGGAAGAGCCGTGGCTCGCCGCCGCGCACCTGCCCGCCGAGGATCATCGTGGCCGAGAAGGGGCTGTCGGCCACGGGGCCCTCGACGCCCGACTGGTGGGCGATCACCTCGCGCAGCGTCTCGCCCACCAGCCGCGCCGCCTGGAACATCGACGGCGCCTCCAGGATCGAGGGCGCGCCGCGCTCCTCGGCAGGCTTCGCGCGTTCGTTGAGAAGGCTGACCACCGCCTGCGTCGTGGCGAGATTGCCCGCCGTCATCAGCGTGATCGACCGCTCGCCCTCCGTCTCCCACAGGAACATCTTCCGGAACACCGAAATGTTGTCGACGCCCGCGTTGGTGCGGGTGTCGGACATGAACACCAGTCCGCGGTCGAGCTTCAGCCCCACGCAATAGGTCATGCCACCGTTCCTGCCTGAAAGGGCCGCTCAGCCCTACTGCTGCTGAACCTGGATGTCGATGGACAGCGCCTCACCCCCGGCGCCGTAGCGCAGGCCCGAGACCGGCGCCGCCTCGCGGTAGTCCAGTCCCGTGGCCACGCGGACGTAGCGCGCGTCGGGCGAGATGCCGTTCGATATGTCGAAGCCGACCCAGCCGAAGCCCTCCACATGCGCCTCGGCCCATGCGTGGCTTGCGTCCTGGTGCACGCGGTCCTCCATCATCAGGTAGCCCGACACGTATCGCGCCGGGTAACCCATGGATCGCGCGGCGGCGACGAAGATCTGCGCATGGTCCTGGCAGACGCCGCGCCCGTGTTCCACGGCCTCCTCGGCGGAGGTGGCCGCGTGCGTGATCCCGACCTCCCACGGCACCTCTTCGAGGATACGGCCCGACAGCGCGTGAAGGCGCGGAATGTCCTCCTCGTGCTCCTCGCGCAAACCCTTGGCCAGACGGCGGACATGCGGACCCGCGCGCGTCAGTTCCGTCGAGCGGCGGAAGAACCACAGCGGCGTGTGGCCCGCGTGCTTGCCGATCACGCCGTGCAGGTCCGCCGTCTCCACCTCGCCCTCGCAATGGACGACGATCGAGGTCGCCTGGGGATCGAAGGAGATGAGCGTCACGCGGTTCTGGTGGTGGTCGTTGAATTCCGTCTGCTTCCGCCCGCCCTCGATCTCCATGTGCCACCAGACGATGGCCTGGCCGGTCCGGCTCTTCGGGACAAGCCGCAGCTGCTGCAGACCGTAGGGCACCGGCTGCTCGAAACGGTAGGTGGTGATGTGCAGGATCTTCAGGCGCATTGGGTCATCCGAAAAACCGGTAATCCTTCTCGATCTGGGCGCCCAGCCGGGCGATGTCGGCGAGGAAGTCGGTGATGAACTCGTGCAGCCCGTCCTCGAAGACGCGGTCGATGTCGCCCGCATCGAGCCGCGCCTTGAGCACGTCGATCTGGTCCCGGCTCGGCAGGCGCTCGCCGTAGCCCGCCTCGAGGTAGGATAGGTTGGCCGCGATCTTCGTCACCGAGAAGCGCAGCGACCGCGGCATCCGCCCATCGAAGATCAGGAAATCCGCGATGCCCACCGGGCTCGCGTCGCCCTTGTTGATCCAGCGGTAGGCGCGCTGGCCCGCGACGGAGCGCAGGATCGTCTCCCATTGCACGTTGTCGAGCGCCAAGCCGATCTGGCTGATGGAAGGCAGGAGGACGTAGTACTTCACGTCGAGGATGCGCGCGGTGTTGTCGGCCCGCTCGAGAAAGGTTCCGAGGCGGCAGAAATCGAAGATGTCGTTGCGGAGCATCG
>CAZUVG010000562.1:0-2132 GCA_964623765.1 uncultured Roseicyclus sp. | reverse complement strand
CCACCCGGCGATCGAGGAGCCGTCGAACATGAAGCCCTCGTCGAAGAAGTCCGCGTCCACCTGGTCGGACATGACCGTCACGTGCTGCAGCTTGCCCCGCGGATCGGTGAAGCGCAGGTCGACATAGGCGACCTCCTCGTCCTTGATCTGCTTGAGAACGTCGTCTTTGCTCATGGGAGGGAGTTCCTCTTGCTTCGGTTACCGTTGATGGACGGGGCGGCGGAGACCCGCCGGGGCGCGGGGACGAAGGGCGCTCAGAGCGCCTCGTCGCCTTCCTCTCCGGTGCGGATGCGGATGGCCTGCGAGATGTCGGAGACGAAGATCTTGCCGTCGCCGATCTTGTCGGTCTTGGCCGCCGAGACGATCGCGTCGATCGCCGCCTCGACCTGGTCGTCGGGCAGGACGACCTCGATCTTCACCTTGGGCAGGAAATCGACCACGTATTCGGCGCCGCGGTAGAGCTCGGTATGGCCCTTCTGGCGGCCGAAGCCCTTGACCTCGGTGACGCTGAGGCCCTGGATGCCGATCTCCTGCAGCGCTTCCTTCACCTCGTCGAGCTTGAAGGGCTTTATGATCGCTTCGATCTTCTTCATGGGCCCCGTGTCCTCCTCGCCTTCTGGCCGTGTCGCCGGGTCGTGACAGCACTTTGAGGCGGGGGCGTCCATCGGCTAGCGTCGGGAAGTCCTTGCGTCCTTCGGGATTCCGGGGGACGCGGTCAGAAAACGGGCGTGGTGCACAAGTTATGAGCAATCTGGAAACTCTTGGCCGGGGTTATCTCCTGACTGCCGCGCAGATGCGTGCACTGGAGGCGGCCGCGATGGAGAGCGGTGCGGTCACGGGGCTGCAACTGATGGAGCAGGCGGGACGCGCGACGGTCACGGCGATCCTGGGGGAGTGGCCGGACCTGGCGGAGGGGCAGCGCCGCGCGGTGGTGCTCTGCGGTCCGGGCAACAACGGCGGCGACGGCTTCGTTATCGCGCGGCTTCTGCGCAACCGGGGCTGGGCGGTGGACGCGTTCCTCTACGGCGATCCGGCGCGCATGTCGGCGGACGCACGGGCGAACCACGACCGCTGGGCGGCGATGGGGCAGGTGCGGCGGCTGGGCTTCCCGGAGGTGACGCGGGCCGAGGCGCAGGAGGTCGCGCGGACCGTCGGCACGCTGGAGATGGCAGAACACTGCGACGTGCTGGTGGACGCGATCTTCGGCACGGGACTGGCGCGCGCGCCCGACGGGCTGGGGGCGCTGTTCGAGGCCGACGAGATCGAAGGTTTCAACCTCGACGTGCGGCGCGTGGCGGTGGATGTTCCGACGGGCCTTTGTTCCGACAGCGGGCGAATCTTTCCCGACGACGACGATTTCATGTACGCCGGGTCCTGCTTGCGGGCGGATCTCACGGTGACGTTCGGGGCCGCAAAACCCGGACACGTTCTCGAACGCGGTCCCGGTGTCTGCGGCGCACTCGTCGTGGCCGACATAGGACTGCCCGATCTCCATGACCTCGACGCGGAGCATCCGCTGTGGGCGGACGGTGGGCCGGCGTCCCTTGCGTCAGACCCCCGTCCATTCATCGCCAAGCGCTCGGGGCACAAGTATGCCCACGGCCACGCGCTCGTTCTCGCTGGTGGGCTCGGGCGCACGGGGGCTGCGCGGCTTGCGGCGCGGGCGGCGCTGCGGGTGGGGGCGGGGCTGGTGACGGTCGCCGCGCCGGGCGAGGCGATGATGGAATGCGCGGCGCAGCTGACCGCGATCATGCTGCGGCGCTGCGACGACGCGGGCGCGCTCGCGGAGATGCTCGAGGATGCCCGGCTGAACGCCGTGTGCCTCGGTCCCGGCCACGGCGGAGGGCAGCGGACGCGGGACCTCGTGGCGGCGGTCCTTGGCGCGATCGAAAAGAAGGACACGTGGTATCCCCGGCGTTGCGCCGTTCTCGACGCCGACGCGCTCACCGCCTTCGCGGACGATCCCGAGGCGCTCTTCGCGATGCTGCGGGAGTTCGGGCCGGAGAACGACCGCGTCGTTCTCACGCCGCACATGGGCGAGTTCGCGCGGCTCTTTCCAGACATTGCCGCGCGGCTGACGGACCACCCCGACCGCGGCCCGATGTTCTCGCGCATCGACGCCGCGCGGGCGG
>CAZUVG010000561.1:0-2135 GCA_964623765.1 uncultured Roseicyclus sp. | reverse complement strand
AGGGCTGCAGCCGCATGAAGCCGAGGTCGATCCAGCGCTGCGCGCCCATGCCGACGGTCCCGAAGAACTCCACGTAGAGCAGGAGAAGCACCGAGATCCCGAAGGCAAGCCCCGAGAGGTTGCGCCAGAACCAGATCGGCACCATGGCCACCGCGACCATCAGGACGAGGCCGAGGGCGAATCGTTCCGCCTGCGGCTCGACCCAGGGGCTCAGGGAGCCGCCGGCCACGGAGAAAAGCATCAGGAAGCCCAGGCTCGCCACTGCCGTCACGAGCAGGATCAGCGCCCAGTTGAGGTGCAGGAACTTGCGCCAGCCCGTTGGCGTGGACTTCACGTTGTATTCGAGAAAGCTCATGTGCGGTCGCTCTCCGTCTCCGGCGCCCTCGCGGCGCGGCCCGAGGGGCGCGGCGGTTCGGCCAGGATCGGCAGGCGGCGGTGCATCTCCTCGATGTCGCGGCGCTGGCTCACCGGATAGAGTTCGGGCGGGGGCACGTCGCCCACCTGCGCGCGCAGCAGGATGTCGCGTGCTATCGGGGCCGCGACCGCCGCGCCGCCGCCGCCATGCTCGACCACGACCGAGACGGCGTAGCGCGGCGCGTCATGGGGCGCGTAGCCCACGTAGAGCGCATGGTCGCGCCGCTCCCACGGCAGGTCCTCGTTCGAAATGACGCCGGCCGCACGCTCCTCGGCGGTGATGTTGCGCACCTGGCTCGTGCCGGTCTTGCCCGCCACGGCGTAGGCCGCGTCCATGACCCGGCTGCCGAAGGCCGTGCCCTGCCGGTCGTTGTTCACCCGGAACATCGCGCGTTGCATGAGCGCAAGGTGATCGTCGGCAAGGCCGAGACCCTCGGCCGCGCCGGTGCTCTGCCGCACGCCGTCCACCGAGCGCACGAGGCTGGGGGTGACGTCGCGCCCCGTGGCAAGCCGCGCCGTCATCACGACAAGCTGCAGCGGAGAAGCGAGCACGAAGCCCTGCCCGATGGACGCGTTGAGCGTGTCGCCCACGACCCAGTCCGCGCCGCGGTTCTGCCGTTTCCACTGCATCGTGGGCGCGAGCCCCTCGGCGATGCCCGACAGGGGCAGGTCGTGCCGTATGCCGCATCCCAGGCGCCGCGCCATCGCCGAGATCGCCTCGATCCCGACGCGCTGGGCAACGTCGTAGAAGTAGACGTCGCAGCTTTGGGAGATCGCCTCCACCATGTCCATGCGGCCGTGGCCCGCGCGCTTCCAGCAGTGGAAGCGGCGGTTGCCGAGTTCGAGGTGGCCGGGGCAGAAGATCTGCTCGCCCGGTTCGATCGCGCCGGCCTCGAGAGCGGCGAGAGCCACGATCATCTTGTAGGTGGAACCCGGCGGATAGAGGCCCTGGGTCGCCTTGTTCGCAAGCGGGCGGTAGCTGTCCTCGTTGAGCGCGGTCCACTGGGTCTGGCTGATCCCGCGCACGAAGAGGTTCGGATCGAAGGTCGGTGCCGAGGCCAGCGCGAGCACCTCGCCCGTCTGGCAGTCCATGACGACCGCGCCCGCGCTCTCGCCCGATAGCCGCGCCTCGACGTAATTCTGGAGTCCCGCATCGATCGTCAGCTGCACGTCCGCGCCGGGGATTGCGGGGTCGCGGTCGAGCTCGCGCATCTCGCGCCCCGCCGCGTTGACCTCGACCTGCTTCGTCCCCGCCCGGCCGCGCAGGGCTGCCTCCATACGGGCCTCGACGTTGGAGCGCCCGACCTGGAAGTCCGGGATCTGCAGCACGGGATCTGTGTCGCCTGTCTGCTCGATGTAGTAGTCCGAGACGGGACCGACGTAGCCCACAACGTGGGCAAAATCGCCGCCCATCGGGTAGACGCGGCTGAGTCCCACCTCGGGATTGACGCCGGGTAGCGCGGGCGCGTTGACCGCGACGGACGACAGCTCCTTCCAGCTCAGACGGTCGGCGAGGGTCACCGGCACGAAGGGCGGGCGACGGCCGATCTCCTCCCGCGCGCGCTCCAGTGCCACGAGATCGAGGTTCACGATCCGGCCGAGTTCCTCCAGCACCGCGTCCACGTCGCCCGCGTCCTCGCGCACCAGCGTGATGCGGTAGTTCTGCTCGTTGCCTGCCAGCAGCACGCCGTTGCGGTCGAAGATCAGGCCGCGGGCGGGCG
>CAZUVG010000560.1:0-2138 GCA_964623765.1 uncultured Roseicyclus sp. | reverse complement strand
GTGATCGTCGGGAAAAGGATGTGGAACGAGATGTTGGCCGCGAACTGGATGCGACTGAGCAGAAGGGTGTCTAGCGCTTCCATGATACCTTGTCCCCTTGCCTTTTACTTCCGTTTGCCGAGCGACGGCACGACGCCGCTCGCCTTGTCGATCAGGCCCGCGACCCGGCCGCCCATCGTCATCAGCTTCACCAGCCGTTCTGTCTCGAGGCGCTCCATCTCGTCGTAGAAGCCCGTGAGCATCTCGATCAGCTCGCGCAACTCGGCGATGCGCGCCTCGGCATAATCGTCGCCGGCGGGGCCGGACATCTCCAGTTCGCGGAGCTTCGACAGCGTCGGGTCGATTTCCCGCTTCTTCCGCTCGGCCACGAGAATGCGCACGATCTCCCAGAGGTCTTCAGGAGTCGTGAAGTAGTCGCGCCGGTCGCCCGGGAAGTGCTTAAGCCGGACGAGGCCCCAGGACTGGAGTTCCTTCAGCCCCATCGAGGTGTTCGACCGGCTGACGCCGAGACCGTCCGTTATCTGTTCCGCGTTGAGCGGCTCGGAGGAGAGGAACAGCAGGGCATAGATCTGCCCGACGGTGCGGTTGATGCCCCACCGGCTGCCCATTTCTCCGAAGTGCAGAACGAACTCCTGCTGGAGCGGCGTAAGCTTCATCCCACCAAAATCCTGTTCGCGCAGACATTTCAGTAATTTCTGAAATTCAAGATAGCATGGAGGTTGGCCGGGACAACCATCTGCTCTGCGACAAAGCGTGCAAGCTGCTCGGTGGCTCGAGGTCGGCCGGGTCGGGCCCCACGCGAGGCGGCGCGGGGCCCTTGGGGGACGTTACGCGGGCGGTCGGGGCGTTTCGGGGACGGGACCGCCCGGTGCGCGAAGGCTGTGCGCGGCGTGTAACGGCGATGTTTCAACCCGACGGCACAGGGATGTTATCCACAGTTTTTCGTTCGCCTGCACCCGGAGTCCTGCGTCACCGAAACGCGCGGCCGGTCATTGGCGTTGCCCCGGCATGATCGCGCTTGCCTCACTTCTGATCGTGATCGCGCTGTCCTTCCTCGTGGTGCGGATCGGGACCATCGCGCTGACGATGACCGGCCTTTCCGAGGAAGTCGCCCGTTTCCAGTCGCTCTCGGCCTTCTCGGGCGCCGGATTCACCACGTCCGAATCCGAGAGCGTCACCGACGAGATCGCGCGGCGGCGCATCGCGGCAGTGCTGATCCGCGCCGGCTCGGTCGGGGCGGTCTCGGCCATCGCGACCACGATCCTGACCTTCGTCGGCGGCGGCGAGGAGACCTGGCTGCAGATCGTGCTTCTGGTGGCGGGCGCGGGTGGCATCCTGGCACTCGCGCGGTCGGAGCGGCTGAACCGCTGGGCCACGCCCGCGATACGCCGAATGCTGAAGCGTTTCGCCGCCTCCGAACTGCACGACTACGCCGCGCTCCTGCACCTGCGGGAAGAATGGCACGTGAGCCTCGTGGACGTGGATGAACACGGCTGGCTGGCGGACCGCACGCTGAAGGAACTGAACCTGCAGGCCGAGGGCGTCACGATCCTGGGTATCGAGCGGCATGGCGGCGACTTCCGTGGCGCGCCCTCCGGCGACACGCGGCTGGTTACCGGCGACCGGCTGATCGTCTACGGCAAGGCGGGGCGGCTGAACGAACTGCGCCAGCGGCGCGAGCGGGACGACCGCGCCCACAAGGACGCGGCCTCCGAATACCGCGCGGAGCAGCGCCGGGACGTGCGCGAGGACCCCGACTCGGAAGCGGCCGAGGAACGGGAGGCCGCGCGCGAAGAACCCGAAACGGAGAAAGGCCCCGCCGGATAGCGGGGCCCTCCTGTCTCGTCCGAGCGAAGCCTGCGGCTCAGTCGTCGTCCTTCTTCAGCGCCGCGCCCAGGATGTCGCCCAGCGACGCACCGGCATCGGAGGAGCCGTACTGCTCAACGGCTTCCTTCTCCTCGGCGATCTCGCGTGCCTTGATCGAGAGACCGAGGCGGCGTGCCTTGGCGTCGACGTTGGTGACGCGGACGTCCACCTTGTCGCCGACCCCGAAACGCTCGGGCCGCTGCTCGGAGCGATCGCGCGACAGGTCGGAGCGGCGGATGAAGGACTTCATGCCGTTGTAGTCCACCTCGATC
>CAZUVG010000559.1:0-2148 GCA_964623765.1 uncultured Roseicyclus sp. | reverse complement strand
GCTCGACGAGGCCTTCCTGGATCTCACCGGCACCGCGCGTCTGCACGGCCGGCCCCCGGCCGTCATGCTCGCCCACCTGACGAAACGGATGTGGCAGGACCTCGGCATCACAGGCTCCATCGGTCTCTCTCACAACAAGTTCCTCGCGAAGATGGCGTCCGACATGGACAAGCCGCAGGGCTTCTCGGTCGTCGGTCGCGCCGAGACGCTGGACGTTCTGGCCGAAAAACCCGTCGGCGTCATCTGGGGCCTAGGCGAGGCCGGCCAGAGTGCCATGTCCGACGCCGGCATCCGCACCATCGCCGATCTCCGCCGCTGGGACCGCGACGAACTGATCCGCCGCTTCGGCAGCCAGGGGGTGCGCCTCTACCACCTCGCGCGGGGCGAGGATCGTCGCACCGTCTACCGTGACCGGGCGGTCAAGAGCATCTCGAACGAGACGACATTCTCCGAGGACATCGTCGATCCGGACATCCTCGACGGCCATATCTGGCGGCTGGCCGAGAAGCTCTCGGACCGTGCCAAGGCCAAGGGGCTCGCCGGCCGCACCGTGACGCTGAAGCTCAAGCGCGACGACTTCCGCCTGGTCACGCGGCGCACCACGCTGCCGGACGGCACCCAGACCGCAGACCGCATCTGGCGGACCGCACGCGGGCTCTACGACAGGATGGAGCATCCCCGGCCCTACCGGCTGATCGGCGTCGGCCTCTCCGACCTACTGCCGGCCGAGGCCGCAGACCGCGAGGGCGACCTCCTCGACCCCGCGGCCGGTGCACGCATAGCCGCCGAACGCGCCACCGACCGGATCCGCGCTCGCTTCGGACCGCACGCCATCCTGAAGGGACGCGCGCTGCGCTAGCCACTTACTCGTGGAAGAAAAACTCCGGGGGAGGCCCGCAGGGCCGGGGGCAAGAGCCCACTATTCGGCGGCCAATGGCACGGCACCCGGCGTCGCCGCGATGGCGCGCGCCAGCACCGAGGTCACGATCCGCTTCACCGCCTCGAAGTTGGCGTTCGGCCGGATCGTGCGCTCGTTCATGTAGAGCGAGCGGTCGATCTCAACCTGCACCGCATGCCACCCGCGCGAAGGCCGGCCGTAGCGCTGCGCCACGAAGGCGCCGGCGAAGGGCGCGTTGCGGCTGACCGCGAGACCCTCGTCGAGGAAGGCCGCCTCGATCGCGTCCACGAGGTCGCCGCGCGCCGAAGCGCCGAACCGGTCCCCAAGGACCACCTCCGGCCGTCGCTGGCCGGGGCGCGCGACGCTGTCCAGCGCCTCGTGCGGCATGGAGTGGAAATCGAGGACGCTCGCCTCGCCGAAACTGCCGTGCGCCGCCTGCATCAGCCGGTCGAGCTCGCGATGGTAGGGATGCCAGATCTGCGCGATGCGACCCTCCGCCTCCGTCCGCGAAAGCTTGCCGCGGTAGATAGCGCGGCCGTTTGCGACCACGCGCGGGATCACGCCCAGCCCGGAACTGATCCGCGGCGTCTGCACAACACGGCCCACACCCTCGATCACACTGGGGTCGAGCTCGTCGGGACTGCGGTTGAGGTCGATGTAGGCGCGGGGATATTCCGCGGCGAGAAGCGGCGCCCCGAGTCGCGGCGCGGCCTCCACGAGCAAATCCATGAACGCGTCCTCGGAGGACCGGATGGAGCATTCGCCGAGCATGCTCGCCCGCAGGAAGCTCGGCGGATAGTGCCGCCCGGAATGCGGCGAGGCCACGACAACCGATGCGGTCGTCTCGGGCGGGCTGGCAAGGCTGAAGGCCGGGTGCATCGGCGCTCCTCGACGGGCTTTCACCGCTCACATATAGCGGGATTTCGCATCGGGCCAAAAGCCCTTGAACCCCGTATCGACTCCTTTTATAGACCGCACACCCACGCGGGGGGCCGCGTCGCGGGACGCGCGCCTGTTGCGGCATGTCGCCTCGTCATGCGCCGGCCGCACGGGAACCGGGCGGTTAGCTCAGCGGTAGAGCACTACGTTGACATCGTAGGGGTCACTGGTTCGATCCCAGTACCGCCCACCATCCGCCGGTCCGCAAGGACCAAGGGAATTCAAGGGCGCATCGCCGCGCCGCGACGAAGGAGAGGACCGATGAAGGTCAAGAACTCGCTCCGCTCGCTCAAGCAGCGCCATCGCGATTG
>CAZUVG010000558.1:0-2153 GCA_964623765.1 uncultured Roseicyclus sp. | reverse complement strand
ACCGAGTTCGTGGGCTTCCTCGCCGGCGCGCAGGCGGGCGGATTCTGGCTGGGTCTCGCCGCGGCGCTCGTCACGCTCTGGATGACCTTCGTGCCCTGCTTTCTCTGGATCTTCGCAGGCGCTCCTTACGTCGAATGGATCGCGGGACGGCCACGGCTGCAGGGCGCGCTCGACGCGATAACGGCCGCGGTGGTGGGCGTGATCGCGAACCTCTCGCTCTGGTTCGCGCTCCACGTCGCCTTCGGGGAGGTGGCACGCACGGGCACGGGAGCGGCGGGCCTCTGGGCTCCAACCGCCGCGAGCGTCGACTGGGGCGCGATCGTCCTGACCGGGCTGGCGGGGATCCTCGTCTTCTGGCGGCGGCTCGACCTTCTGGTCGTCCTGCCGCTCATGGCGCTCGCAGGCCTGGGGTGGAGCTACGCCACGGGCGCGATTTGACGGTTGACTCGGACGTGGCCTCGGGTAGAAGGCGCACTCTCAGCATAACCTGCCCGCGGCCAAGGCGCCGCGCGCCCCGACCACCGCAGGAGCCTCGACCATGGCGAAGCCGACCACCATCAAGATCCGCCTGAACTCGACCGCGGGGACCGGGCATTTCTACGTGACCAAGAAGAACGCGCGCACGATGACCGAGAAGATGACCGTGCGAAAGTACGATCCCGTCGCGCGCAAGCACGTCGAATACAAGGAAGGCAAGATCAAGTAATCCGCCTTCCGTTTCCGACTGCCGGGGCCGCGCGAGAGATCGCGCGGCCCCTTTTCGTTTCGTCAGTCAACCCGGAACCCCGAGATGCTGTCCGAGATCACCATCAGGCCCACCAGTTCCCGCGACCTGCCGCGGATCGACACGCTCCTTCGCGAGAGCTACCTCGCGCTCCTGAAGCAAGACTACCCTCCCTCGGTGCTGGTCACGGCCCTGCCGCTGACCTCGCGCGCGAGCCCCGCGCTCCTGCGCTCGGGCAGCTACTTCGTCGCGGAGGATGCCGAGGGCGCGGCGCTTGCGGCCGGGGGCTGGAGCCATTCCGGGCCGCAAGGCGGCGTGGGTCCGCGCGACCTGGGCCACATCCGGCACGTGGCGACCCATCCCCGCGCGCTCCGGCGTGGACTCGCCAGCGCCATTCTCGAGCGCTGCTTCGCCGAGGCGCGGGCGCAGGGGATCACCTGGATCATGGCGCAGTCCACGCGGACGGCTGTGCCGTTCTACCGCGCCATGGGCTTCGAGGACCGGGTGGAGGTGGAGGTCATGCTGCGCCCGGGCATCGCCTTTCCGGCAGTCGAGATGGCGCGCGGGCTCTGAGCCGGGCAGGAGATCCTTGCAAGGATCTCCCCGGAGCCTTGCAAGGCTCCGGCCAGGGTCTTGCAAGACCCTGGTGGCTCAGAGTTCGACCGTCTCGCCGGGTGCGGGGTCGAGAACACGGACCTCCGGCAGGGCCTCCTTCAGCGCGTCGGCCGACTGCTCCAGAAGCGGGAAGGTGCCGTAGTGCACCGGGATGACCGTCCGGAACCGGAAGAGCTTCGATGCCGCGTAGGCCGCCCGCGACATGTCCATCGTGAAGTGCCCGCCGGCGCAGAGGATGCCGATCTCCGGCGCGTGGAGGTCCTGCAGCACGCCCATGTCGGCCATGACATCGGTGTCGCCCGAGACATAGACCGTGCGCCCCTCGCCCGCGATCATGTAGCCGGCCTCGCCACCTGTGTAGACCGGCCCGGCCTCGCCCGGGATCGAGGACGAGTGGCTGGCGCCGACCATGGTCACGGCAACGTCGCCGATCCGCACGGTGCCGCCCTTGTTGAATCCGACCGTCTCGACCCCCTGTTCCGAGGCGTCCCACCATGACATCAGGTCCGCGATTCCGTGGACGGTGACGCCAAGCTCGCGCGCGAGGTCGGGAACGCCCGTGACGTGATCGAAATGGCCATGGGTGACGAGGATCGCCGTCGCGCCCTGCAGGAGCGCGTCGCGGCGGTCGGTGGGAAAGGTCGGGCAGCCCTCGATCCAGGGGTCGATCAGCAGGACCTGCCCCGCGATCTCGAGCCGGATGCCGGCATGGCCGAGCCAGGTGAATTGCATTTTGCTCCCTCCCGTTCTGGTGTCGGGAGAAGCTTATGTCAGCTTGGGTCCGCGGGGCAAAGCACGAAGGCGCGCGCGGGCG
>CAZUVG010000557.1:0-2160 GCA_964623765.1 uncultured Roseicyclus sp. | reverse complement strand
TCGGCGTGCGCGGCGAGGTGCGCCTCAAGAGCTTCTGCGCCGAGCCGGAGGCCATCGCCGCCTACGGCCCGCTCACCACCGAGGACGGCGCGCGCCGCTTCGAGGTGACGCTGATGCAGCCGGTCAAGGCGGGCTTCGCCGCCCGCCTGTCGGGCGTGACCAGCAAGGAGGCGGCCGACGCCCTGCGCGGCACGCGGCTCTACGCCGACCGCGCCGCCCTGCCCCCGCCCGAGGACGATGAATACTACCACGCCGACCTGATCGGGCTTGAAGTGCGCGACACCGGGGGCCACCTCATCGGCCATGTCCGCGCGATCCACGACCACGGCGCGGGCGACCTGCTCGAGGTCCACGGTCCGGGCCTGAAGCAGACGGTGCTGCTGCCGTTCACGCACGAGGCGGTGCCGAATGTCGACATCGCGGGCGGGCGGATCGTGGCCGACCCCCCCGAGGGGCTGTTCTGATGCGCCGTGCGGGCCTGATCTTCGCCATGCTCGTCTTCGTCGCCATGCCGGTGGGGGCGGGGGCGTCGGGCCACGCCTCTCTCGCCATGCTGGGCTTCGCGGGCCTGTTCCTTCTCGGCAACGCGGTGATGCGCCCCGCCTCGGTGCGGCTCGACGCGCCGGGCGACCTTGCCGTGCAGGCGGTAACGGCGACGGCGTTCGCGGCGCTGCTCGTGGGCCTCGGCCAGTCGCTGCGGGCGCTGGCGGGCATCGAGGGAAGCGTGGAACTCTTCGGCTGGCTCTTTGCCGGGGCCTGGGCGCTGGTGCTCGCGCGGATCGTCTGGCCACCGGGGCTGGCCGACCGGGCCGCCCGCAGCGCCGAGGCCGCCCTGCGGGAAGTCCATCGCGCGGGCGAGCGCGCCCGCGAGGAGGCCGCCGAGGCAGAGCGCCGCGCGACGGAGCGGACCGCCGCCGACCGGCGCACAGCGGAGCGCAAGGCCGCCGCGCATCGGTCGTCGGAGCGACGGGCCGAGCGGCGGTCGGGCGAGCGTCGCCCCGATCCCCGCCCCGACCCGCTTGCGCAACAGGCGCTCCCCGCTGCGCGAAACCACATAATGCCCCATCCCCGAACGGGCATGATCGGCGTGCGCATGCGTCACCACCGCCGTCTCCACCGGCCCCCAGGGATCGATATGAAACCCGCCCGCTGGACAATACAGGCCCTTGCTGGTTAATTGAAGCATGCCGCATTCATTTGCGTCCATCCTCCCCACTGAACCCGAAACCAGCTCTTTCACAAATGGAACTGTCCGCTGACTGGCAATTCATCCTTTTCCTGATCGCCTTCCCCCTCATCGGTGCCGGTATCGGCTGGCTCACCAACCGCCTCGCCATCCAGATGCTCTTCCGGCCGCGTCGCTCCTGGCGCTTCCTCGGAATCCGCTTCCAGGGCCTGATTCCTCGGCGACAGGCGGAACTTGCCGTCCGGGTCGGCGAAATTGTCGAGACCGAACTCTTCAACCAGCACCTCATCCGCGAGGAACTCCGCAAAATCGACCTCCAGCCACACATCGACCAGCTGGCCACCAACATCGTCTGGGACCGGATCGCCCCACGGCTCCGCGCCATCCCTGTCTTCGGAAACCTCGTCAACGACCGCTTCCTTTACAACCTCAACAAAATCGCCCTCGAAAGCCTTACCCGCGAAACCGCCCCCCTCCTGGAAAAGGTCTCCACCGAAGTGGAGCGCAAGATCGCCGTGCGCCGCATCGTCGAGGAACGCATCCACGGATTCGACCTCGAACAGCTCGAGTCCATCGTCCGCAAGCTCGCCCACAAGGAATTTCAGCGGATCGAACTACTCGGTGCCGTCATCGGCCTCATCGTCGGCCTCCTCCAGGCCGTCCTCGTCCTCCTCGCCGCTTGAGGATTGCGGGACGCCGCTTACCGGTTCGCCCATCAGCCCCAACAGATCCACCTCCTTCAGGGCCTCCAGTTCCTCCGCCAGCTCCCGCTCCCGCACCGCCTCCTCGCTCTCAATCCGCCTCAGGGTCCGGTCAATCTCCCGCTCATCGATTTCCGGGGCCTGGTCCACCTCGATGAGCAACGATTCCGAGCGCTGCTCGCTGGCCGCCCGGTAGATCTGAAGGGTCAAATACAAGGCCGCCACAGTCAAAACCAGCAGGGCCGACCCGAACAGCGCATACACCCGCAAGCG
>CAZUVG010000556.1:0-2162 GCA_964623765.1 uncultured Roseicyclus sp. | reverse complement strand
GTCGGCTGGCTGGGGCTATGGGTGGCCGTGGGCGCCGTGGCGGGGCTCGGAACGGCGGTCGTGGGCGGCGTGCTCGGCCAGTTCCTTCTGGCCACCGATTACGACGAGATGCTCGCGCGAAAGGCATCCGTTCGGCAGGACCGCGCAAAGCGCGGCGATTTGTCCTAAAGGGGAGAGACAAACGGCCCCTCCGCCGCTAAACATGAAGGGAGACAGGAGAACGAGGGGAGCCGACATGAATTCGAATTCCGGCGGTTACATCAACGCACTGATCGTCTGGGGCGTGGCCTCGGCGGTCGGTTTCGTCGCGATGGCGGTGCTGATGCTGGTCGCGGACTGGACGCTGTTGCAGGGCCTGTTCGCCGCGGCGGTGATCTTCTTCGCGCTGGGCACGGTCCTGACGATCGGCATGCTGCGGCCGCTGCCCGGCCCGGTGAAGCCCGGCACCGCGGGCTATGCCTACAGCGACGCCGAGACGGCGCCCGCACCGCAGCCTGCCACGCCGAAGGCGCCCGCGGCCGAGGGCCCCGCGGCAGCCGCGGCGCCCGAGCCCGAGCCCGAGCCCGAGCCTGCCCCGCCCGAGCCTGAAACGGCGCCCCCCGAGCCTGCGCTTGCTCCGGCACGGGAGGGCACGCGCCCCGCGGCGCTCGACGGCCCGCGCGGCGGTCAGGCTGACGACCTGAAGAAGATCAAGGGCATCGGACCGAAACTTGAGAAGGTCGTGAACGGACTCGGCTTCTACCACTTCGACCAGATCGCCAACTGGACCGCCGACGAGGTCGGCTGGGTCGACGAGAACCTCGAGGGCTTCAGGGGACGCGTGACCCGCGACGACTGGGTCGCGCAGGCCAAGAAGCTCGCCGCGGGCGAGGAGACGGAATTTTCGCAGCGAGTCGACAAGGGTGATGTATACTGACCTCGGGAGGGTGTGTGACACTGACCTGAGGAGCAGGACATGAAACTCGCCGAAGATCTCTGGCTGCGCGGAAAGGCCGCGCAGACCTCCATGATGAATCTCATCGCCTACAACACGGCCTTTGCCGGCACGGCCACCATTCAGGCCTGGAAGCTGGGCCTTTCCGTGCCGACGGGTTTCTGGGCCGCAATGGGCCGGGCGGGCGGCGTGGCCAACCGGACCGCGGAGGTTTCGCCGATCTCCACGCTGACGAATGGACCGGCGGTGGTGGTCTCCGAGGCCGCGCCGATTGCTTCCGACGCCCAGTCTGCGCCCGAGGCAGCCGGACCTTCGCCCCATCTTCTCGACGCGCCGCGCGGCGGAAAGCCCGACGATCTGACGGAACTCAAGGGCGTGGGAGCGAAGCTCGCCGCCGCGCTGGGCGAGTTCGGCATCTTCCACTTCGACCAGCTGGCCACCCTCGATGCGGAGGGTATCGCCTGGCTCGACGAGCAGCAGCCGGGCTTCCGCATGATCTGCGCCCGCCACGGCATCGTGGAGCAGGCGGCGGCGCGGCTGTCCTGACCGCGGCGGTGGCCCCGCGCGGCGCGACGACGCCACGCGGGGCGCTGCCGTTGCGCCGCGGATCCCCGCCGCGGTAACAGTGCCGCGAGCCTCGAGAAGAGCCCGCGATGACGAAACCGCAGAAGTCCGCCATCACCGAGCGCGAAAGCCGTCTCTTGCGGCAGGTGCGCGTTGCCGCCATCGTCATGGCTGCTACCATGGTCGTCTGGGTCGGTGCGCAATTCGTCGGCGGCCAGCTGGGTCTGCCGGTGCGTTTCGCCTTCCTGCTGGACTTCGCGGCAATTGCCGCACTGGTCTGGGCGCTGATCGTGACATATTGGGTGCGTCAGGAGCGCCGAAGGATGGCCAGCGATCCAGACGCCCCGCCGGACCGGGGCAGGAGAGGATAGAGATGCTGCAGGACAAAGACCGGATCTTCACCAACCTCTACGGGATGCACGACCGTTCGCTGAAGGGCGCACAGGCCCGCGGGCACTGGGACGGGACGAAGGACCTGATCGGGCTGGGGCGCGAGAAGATCGTGGAGATCGTGAAGGCCTCCGGGCTGCGCGGTCGTGGCGGCGCGGGTTTCCCCACCGGGCTCAAGTGGTCCTTCATGCCGAAGGAGTCGGACGGAAGGCCCTCCTACCTGGTGGTCAACGCCGACGAATCCGAGCCCGGCACCTGCAAGGACCGGGAGATC
>CAZUVG010000555.1:0-2173 GCA_964623765.1 uncultured Roseicyclus sp. | reverse complement strand
CAGGGCCGAAGAGGATGCCGGAGGCCAGCGTCGCCATCAGCGACAGGATCTCCTGCCGCTCGCGGATCGGCGGTGCTTCGCCCTCGGGTCGAAGGACGCCGGCCTGCTCGAGCCCGGCGAGGTAGAAGTCCACCCAGAGGTCCGCATCCGCGACGACCGCCAGAAGCGGCCCGGGCGCCTCGTCCGCGACGAGGATCGCATCGCGCAGATCGAGCGCCGTCTGTGTCTGGTGCGCGACGAATTCCGCCCGCGTCATCGAGGTGGCGGCCGCGAAGATGTGCGACCGGAACGGGATGAAGGGGATCTCGCACTTGCCGGGCTTTGCGGCATTGCTGTTGAAGAGATCCTCGAAGGGCAGTTCGGCCAGCGCCGCGCCGAGGCCGGGAGAGACCTCTTCGGCCTTTTCCACCACCGCGTCGAACCAGTCGCCGATGGCGCCCTGACCGCCCTCTTCGAGGATCGGGTCGAGATCCGGCAGCACGCGGGCCATCCGCGTGCGGAATTCATCGAAGGCCTGATCGTTCATCTCGCGCAGGCCGGGATAGGCCGACATGTTCACGGTGAAGCCTGCGAAGCCGTCCGCAGGCAGGTCGTAGAGGAAGCCCGATGTGGTGAGCTGTCCGTCGCGGTTCACGATGCTTTCGAGGCCGGCCCAGAACACGTCCTCGTTGGGTGTGCCCGCCGCGCCGTCGGGCGTGCCGCGGACGTTGGTGAAGAACTCGAGGAACGGCAGCCCGTAGACGTATTCGTTGAAATGCAGCTCCGGCGCGCCGACTTCGAAGAAGGTGTAGGGCGCATCGAGGTTCTGCAGGTTCTGCAGCGCGACCGAGTAGGTCTCTGTCTCGCCGGGCAGCAGGATCCGGCTGCCGCCCACGCCGATCGTCACGTCGCCCTCGATGCCGCGTTCGATCAGGAAGCGATAGGGCGAGATCGCCTGCGCGCCCGACGGGTTAGTCGCCTGCACGTCGTATAGCCCGTGCGGCATGTCGCTCAGGTCGAAGACCGCGATGATCGTTGAGCTGTCGACCACGCGCCAGTCGACGGGCGCGGCCTCGGCCACACCGGGGCGCACCAGCTTGACCGTCGCGGACTCGGCGAACTGCGCGCCGCTGATCGTGGTCGTCACATAGGCCGAGTCACCGCCGCGGTCGGTGTCGACGCTGGTAATCACCAGTGGCAGAAGTTCTGCCAGCACGGTTACCTCGGTGCCGTCGGCGGCGCCGGCGAAGTTGCGCACCGACAGGTAGTAGGTGCCTGGCTCGGTCAAGGGAACGACGGCAACCAGATCGCTCGATAGCGGACCTTCGTAGGTGGCGTCGAAGGCGTTGGGGGTCGGCAGGGCATCGTGCCGGATGAAGACCTCGTTCGCGGCGTTGGGGTCGTCCGACAGCACGGTGACGCGCAGCGTCTCACCGGGTGGCAGCTCGATGCGGTAGAGTTTCTCGCCGCCGCGATCCAGCGCGACGGTCTCGGGGGTGCCGATCAGCAACTCGTCCACCGTCACGTCCAGCGTGTCGGCAGAGGCTGCGGTGTTGTTGTCCTCCTGCGCGCCCTCGTGAATCTGGTTGAAGATGTCCGTCCGCACGATGACGCGATAGCCGCCCGGCGTGGCTGCCGGCATGACCGTCTCCAGCGTCACGGTCCGGCTTTCGCCGGGCGCGAGCGGCCCGGCATTCGACACGCGGCCCAGCGGCCGGTCGCCCAGGTCCCATGTGCCGTCCGCCGAAAGGAAGGCGCTGTCGGACCACCGGCCTTCGGCCACCACGTCGTCGGAGGCGTTGGTGACGGTCCAGCTGATCTGGATCGGTTCGCCCGCCCGCGCCGAAGCGGGCACCGTGATGTCGCCGACCTGCAGGTCGGTCGGCGGCGGCAGCTCGAGGATCATCGGAACGTCCGAGCGACGGTCGTTCGCGGCATCGTCGAGCTCGAAAACGCTCCCGCGTCCGCCACCGCGGGCGGGATCGGTCACCACGAAGACGTAGTAGGCCTCCCCCTCCAGATCGGAGGGCGCGGTGAAGCTCCGCTCGACGTCATAGCTCTCACCGGCGCCCAGAGGATCCTCGTAGCGGATCGCGCCGATGTCCCGGTCGAAATGCAGCCCGAACTGATTCTTCAGATAGCACCAGCCGACCGCTTCGCGCATGAATTCGAGCAGTCCGAACTCCATGTAGCC
>CAZUVG010000554.1:0-2186 GCA_964623765.1 uncultured Roseicyclus sp. | reverse complement strand
GGGCTGATGAAGACCGCGATCCGGGACAACAACCCGGTCGTGATCTTCGAGGACAAGCTCATGTATCAGGACAAGGCGCCTGTGCCGGAGGAGGAATACCTCATCCCCTTCGGCGTGGCGAACGTGAAGCGCGAGGGGTCCGACATCACGCTGATCGCCACGTCCTCCATGGTGCAGGTCGCCGAGAAGGCGGCGGCGATCCTCGAGAAGGAGGGCATCGACGCCGAGGTGATCGACCCGCGCACCATCGTGCCGCTCGATGAGGCGACGCTTCTGGACAGCGTGAAGAAGACGTCGCGTGCCATCGTCATCGACGAGGGACACCAGAGCTACGGCGTGACCGCCGAGATCGCCGCGCGCCTGAACGAAAAGGCGTTCTACCATCTCGACGCGCCGGTCCTGCGCATGGGCGCGATGGACGTGCCGGTGCCCTTCAGCCCGGCACTCGAGGACCTGACCGTGCCGACGCCCGAGGGCGTGGTGGAAAACGCCCGCAGGCTCTGCGCCGGGGAGCTCATCCATGCCGCATGACGTGACCATGCCCCAGCTCGGCATGGCGCAGGACGCAGGGAAAATCGTGTCCTGGCTGAAAAGCCCGGGCGACGCGGTCTCCCGCGGGGATGCGCTGTTCGAGGTGGAGACCGACAAGGCAGTGATGGAGGTGGAGAGTCCTGCGGATGGCTTCCTCGTGGGCGTCTCCTTCGGCGAGGGCGAGGACGTGCCAGTGGGCCAGATCATCGCCCGCATCTCCGACGGTGCCGAGGATGACACGCCAACGCCCACAGCGCCCGGCCCCGAGACAACTGTCGAGACGGGCGGCGACCTGCCCGAGGGCCATCCCGTCACCATGCCGCAGCTCGGCATGGCGCAGGACAGCGGCCTTCTCGTCAACTGGCTCAAGGCGCCGGGCGACGAAGTGGCGGCCGACGACATCCTGTTCGAGGTCGAGACCGACAAGAGCACGATGGAGGTGGAGGCCGGTCGCAAGGGCTGGCTCGCCGCGACGCTGGCCGAGGCAGGCGAAGAGGTGCCGGTGGGCGACCCAGTCGCCATCATCTCGGAGGCGAAGCCCGACGCGCCTCTTGCGCGGTCGGTGAAGCGCGCCGGCGCGGCACCCGCACCGGCGGCACCTGTACCGGCGGAGACGGCCAAGCCGCCGGAGGCGCCCCCTTCCACGGCGAAAACGGAAGCCGCCACGAGCAGCGGACGCATCCTCGCCTCGCCCAAGGCGCGACGGCTGGCGCTGGAACAGGGTCTCGACCTCGGCCGACTTGTCGAGGCGGGCCATCCGCAGCCCTTCCACGTCGCGGACCTCGAGGTGCTGCGCACCATGGCTGCGCCCGCGCCGGCCAGCGCGCCCGTCGAAGCGCCGCGTCGCCTTACGGCGAGATGCGCCGGGGACGGCCTGTCGGAGTTCGCCACGTGGGCGGTGGAGATGCACGGGCTACAGGCCGACGCGGTGCTGGCGGGCCTCGCCGGGGCGAGCCTCGGCGCGGACAATGTGGTGGTCGTTGCCGTCGAGCGGTTCGGCGCGACGCGCAGCTTCACCGTGCCGCCGGGGCGCGGCCTCGCGGATGTCACGGAAACGCACGATGCCCCTTCGGTCATCGTCCGCGACCTGCGGGGAACGCGGATATCCGTTGTCGCGTTGGGTTCGGAGATCGTGCCGGTCCTGACGGTTACCGACGACGGTGCCGGCCTCTCGATCACGCTGGAATGCGCCGGGGGCGCGCTCGACGCGAATGTCGCGATCCGGCTTCTCACCGACTTCGCAGGCCGGATGGAGCAGCCGCTCCGCCACCTGCTCTGACACACGAGGTGACCCAGATGGACTACACCGACCTCTATATCGACGGCGAATGGCGCAAGACCGCCGAACGCTTCGACGTCATCAATCCCGCCACGGAGGAGGTGCTGGCCTCCGTTGCCTCCGCCGACATCCCGGATGCCGACGCGGCGCTGGACGCGGCCGAGCGTGCCATGGCCGACTGGGCCGCGCGCAAGCCGCGCGAGCGCGCCGAGGTGCTGCGCCGGGCATGGGAGTTGATGACGGAGCGTCTCGATCATTTCGCCCATCTCATCACGCTGGAGAACGGGAAGGCGGGTGTCGATGCCAAGGGCGAGGCCACCTACGCCGCCGAATTCTTCCGCTGGTTCGCCGAAGAGGCGGTGCGCGCCGACGGCCT
>CAZUVG010000553.1:0-2191 GCA_964623765.1 uncultured Roseicyclus sp. | reverse complement strand
CAGCTGGAACGCTGCCGCACCTACGTCTGTATCCGTTTCGCGGATGAAACCCGTGAAAAGCCTGTTGATCAGCAGTTCCTGCTGCGAAGAAAGAGAGCTCGGACGGACGGACTGCTCAGCGTAAAATGCTGTATCGGCCAAGTCCGTGGTGACGTCGATGCACCAGGCGATAAACTCCCGGATCGGATTCGAGCCCACCTCCCTCACGGGCAAAACACCTGCCGCAGCTGACCGGTGGTCACCGTCCACAACAACAGTGCCCTGTATGAATGGATCATCGGCTGCCGGGACGAATTCAAGCTCTACCGTTGTGGCTGCGGACGGTGACATGACAAGAGCCGAAAGCCCCGCGCCAACCGCAGCTCCAAGAAAATGCTTCATGAAAATGCCTCTTTTCGTCTTAAAATCGACATCATCCGGTAACGCATTCCGCCGACCCAGTCAACGGTTTCTCCGTCGAGCTTCGCCATGCCGGGCGCGGCACAGGCTCAGGACGGACCGTCCACCTCGGCACCGGCGGCCCATCGCATGCCGCGACGCATGATGGCCGTAACTTCGGGAACCCTGAGGTCGTCGAGCCCGTGACCGATCGAGCAGTAGAAGACGCGTCCCTTGTCCCAGCGACGCTTCCAGGCGACGGGAATCGCGGTGCCCTCGATCCACCAGAGGTGGTCGCCGGAAAAGGTGGTGGTCGCAAGCACCTCGTTGGAGGGGTCGACCAGCATGTAATACTGCTCGGACCGGAGACGAAAACTGCGGATGCCCCGCATGATCGGGTCGGCCGGGCGCGTGACGGTGACGTCGTAATCCACGTAATCGTCGCTCGGGATCGCGTTGTCGGGCCAACCCGGTGGATGGGCCACGAACTGCCCGCCGATCAGGAAGTGATAGGTCGGCCGGTCGCGGAAGGCGTCGCCCATGTGACCGTGCCACCCCGCGATCCCCCTGCCCTCGCCGATCAGCTTCAGCAGGCCGTCCTCCTGCGCCCTGGTCATGTTGCCGAATTCGGGCCGGTGGCCGGAGCGGGCCGAGGACCAGATCGGAACGATCAGGCTCACGTCGGCAAGGCTGTCGGGATCGGCAAGCGGCTCCAGCGTGTCGTGGACGTCGACCGCGAAGCCCTCGCCCTCAAGCAGGTCGCGGCACCAGTCGGCGAAGGCCGCGGGGTCGTGGCCTTCCCAGCCGCCGGCGAAAAGGGCTGCCTTCATCGCGTCTTGTCCTCCATGAACGGAACGATCGCGGCCATGTCCCGGGCGCCGTAGCCCGCGGCGATGGCCCGCTCGAGTTGGGCGAGCGTCACCGCGGACTGTGGCAGGGCCACCCCGAGACGCTCGGCAAGCGCGGCCGTCACGGCCATGTCCTTCCGCGCGAGCACGACGGTGAAGGTCACCTCTCCAGACGTGTCGTCGAGATAGAGCGGGCGGCGGTAGGAGAGCATCGGCGCGGCGGCGGCGCTCGCCTCGATCGCGTCGAAGGCGGCTTCGCGCGGGATGCCCGCGGCGCGGGTAAGCGCCAGCGCCTCGGCCATCGTCTGGTTCAGCCCGTGGATCAGCATGTTGACGCCGAGCTTCATGACCGCCCCAGCCCCGGTGTGTCCCAGAAAGACCGTTCGCCGCCCCATCGCGTCGAAGACCTGGCGGAAGGGCGCACCCGTCTCCGCGTCGCATCCGGCCATGATGAGGAGGTGCGCGTCGCGCGCGGCCTGCGTCGCGCCGGAGACGGGCGCGTCGATCACGGTCACGCCTTCGGGCGCGCGGGCGACGAGTTCCGCTATGTGATCGGGGCTCATCGTCCCCATCTCGATGCAGCACCTCAGCGCCTTGCCCGCGAACAGACCGGCCTCGCCGAAATGGACATCCTCGGAGGCGGGATCGTCGGCCAGCATCGTCACGACCATCTCGCAGCGGTCCGCCATGTCGCGCGGTGTATCCGCGACCTTCACACCAGTTTCCGCGGCCAAGGTGTCGGCCTTGTCCCGACCGCGGTTCCACAGGATCAGCTCATGCCCTGCCCCCGCCAGATTGGCCGCCATCTCGCGGCCCATCCGCCCCAGTCCCGCGAAGCCGAGCCGCATCAGGCGGCGTCTCCCGTGATCCCCGAGATCGCCTGGATAAGGCTGTCCTCGGTCACCTCGGCCGCGGTGAACTCGCGCATGATGCGGCCGCCATACATCGCCACGATCCGGTCGGAG
>CAZUVG010000552.1:0-2210 GCA_964623765.1 uncultured Roseicyclus sp. | reverse complement strand
GACGGCGAGCTTCGCGGAGAGCGTGCAGGAGGAGATCAAGCTGACGCGCAAGGGCAAGCAGGAAAACCTGCTGGTGCGCATGGCGACCCGCCGCAATCCGGACGGAACGCTCGAGGGCTACGTGGTGGCCTTCGACGACGTGACCGAGCTGGTCTCGGCGCAGCGGATGGCGGCCTGGGGCGACGTCGCGCGACGCATCGCGCACGAGATCAAGAACCCGCTGACGCCCATCCAGCTCTCGGCCGAGCGCATCAACCGCAAGTTCGCGCGGCACCTGCCGCCCGAGGACGCGGAGCGGCTCGCGCAGATGACCGACGTCGTGGTGCGCCAGACCAACGACCTTCGCCGGATCGTGGACGAGTTCTCGAAGTTCGCCCGGATGCCCGAGCCCGAGACACGGGCGGAGGACGCGGTGACGCTGCTGGCCGAGGCGGTGGAGTTGCAGCGCTCGGGCCAGCCCGGCGTCCGTTTCGACGTCGCGCTGCCGGAGGCGCCGGTGATGGCGGAACTCGACGCGACGATGATCGGGCAGGCGCTGACGAACCTGATGAAGAACGGCGGGGAAGCCATTGAAAGCCTATCTGAAAAAGGCGCGCCCGATGGCTTCTGCCCCGAGTTGCGCATACGAATGGACACGACGCCCGAAACGCTGGTGATCGAGATTGCCGACAACGGCATAGGCCTGCCGCCCGACCGGGCCAAGCTGTTCGAGCCTTACGTCACGACCCGCGAGAAGGGCACGGGCCTCGGCCTGCCCATCGTCAAGAAGATCGTCGAGGAACACGGCGGGACGCTTGAGCTGATCGACGCCGAGCAATTCCACGAGGGCGCGCATCGCGGGGCGATGGCGCGCATCACGCTGCCGCGGCTGAAGGGCCAGAACCCGGAGGACTAGATGACCGACATACTGGTGGTGGACGACGAGCGGGACATCCGCGAACTGATCTGCGACATCCTCGAGGACGAGGGCTTCGCCACCCGGCGGGCGGGCACCTCGGACGAGTGCATGGCGGAGCTGAACAAGGCCGCGCCGGGGCTGATGGTCCTCGATATCTGGCTCAAGGACAGCAGCATGGACGGGATCGACATCCTAAAGCACGTGCGACAGGACAACCCCGACGTGCCGGTCGTCATAATCTCGGGCCACGGCAATATCGAGATCGCAGTCGCGGCGATCAAGCAGGGCGCCTACGACTTCATCGAGAAGCCGTTCAACATCGACCAGCTTCTCGTCGTGATCCGCCGCGCCATGGAAACCTCTCGACTGCGCCGCGAGAACTCCCAGCTGCGCCGGCAGGAGGTGAAGGCGACGGATCTCGTGGGATCGTCGGCGGCGCTCCGCACGCTGAAGTCGCAGCTGGAGAAGGTCACGAAGTCGAACGGCCGCGTCATGCTGGCGGGCGGCCCCGGCTGCGGGAAGGAGGTGGCCGCGCGCTGGATCCACGCCAATTCCAACCGTGCCGATGCGCCTTTCGTCACCGTCTCCTCTGCCGCGATCCAGCCCGACCACATGGAGGAAGTGCTGTTCGGCCGCGAAAGCCCCGAGAGGGGCGTGGAGCAGGGGCTTCTGGAACAGGCGCACGGCGGCGTGATCTACTTCGACGAGGTCGCGGACATGCCGCTGGGGACCCAGTCCAAGATCCTGCGCGTGCTGGTCGACCAGTCCTTCACCCGCGTCGGCGGCACGGCCAAGGTGCGCGTCGATCTGCGCGTGATCTCCTCCACCACACGCAACCTTGCCGCCGAGATCGCCGCCGGTCGCTTCCGCGAGGAGCTCTACCACCGGCTCAACGTCGTGCCGATCGATGTGCCGCCGCTCGAGGACCGGCGCGAGGATATCCCCGAGCTCGCGCGCCACTTCATCGAGACGTTCAACCGTGAACAGGGCCTCGCGCTCAGGGAACTCGGCGAGGACGCGGCAGCCATGCTCCAGACCATGAACTGGCCCGGGAACGTCCGGCAGCTGAGGAACGTGATCGAGCGGGTGCTGATCCTTGGCGAGGGAACGGGGCCCATCGAGGCGCGCGACCTGCCCAGCCACTCCGAGCAGCCCCCGGGCGACGGCGAAGACTTGGCGCTGTCTGCCTCGCTCACCACGCTGCCCCTGCGCGAGGCGCGGGAACTGTTCGAGCGGCAGTATCTCATGGCGCAGATCAACCGCTTCGGCGGCAACATCAGCCGCACGGCGAGCTTCGTCGGCATGGAACGCT
>CAZUVG010000551.1:0-2212 GCA_964623765.1 uncultured Roseicyclus sp. | reverse complement strand
TGCCCAACGGCGAGGAGATCGCCGGCGCCGACCTGCACCGCGTGGTGGAGGCCGCCCGGACCTTCAAGCGAATCCTCGAGGCGTTCCCGACGCATTACCCGCGCCGCATCCTCGAACAGGCCGCCATTGCGGGCGCCTTCGATCCTGGCGCCGCGGATGCAAACCTGCAGGGCGTGGCCGAGGACGTGGCTCAGCGGCTCGACCTCGTGGCAGTGGAATACGAGCGCGGCTGGCAGGGCCGGATCACCCAGGATCATGGCATCCGCCTGTCCCGCGTCCTGCGCGGGGTGGAGGAAATCCGCACGCTCGACGGCGCGGTCCTGCGCTCGGGCGAAGCGCGCAAGCTGTCCGAGGTCAGCCGGGAGACGCGCGAGATCTACCGCGACCCGGCGAAGCTCGCCCGAAAAGAGCGCGAGCAGCTCATCCATGGGCCGACGGAACTCCTGAAGGCGATCCTCGACGAGGGGGCGAAGGGCCAGCAGATGCAGCGTTACAAGGGGCTGGGCGAGATGAACCCCGACCAGCTCTGGGAGACGACGCTGGATCCCGAGGCCCGGACGCTCCTGCAGGTGAAGATCGACGATCTGGCCGAGGCCGACGACATATTCACCAAGCTGATGGGCGACGTGGTGGAACCGCGCCGCGACTTCATCCAGCAGAACGCGCTCAGCGTGGAGAATCTCGACTTCTGATCCGTGTCCGCCGCCGGAGGCGCCGGAACCTGCGGCACACGCGCGGATTGGCCTCCGGAGTATCCGGAGGAGATTGACCATGAGCGAGATCGGTATCGTCGGGCTGGGGCAGATGGGTTCTGCCCTCGCCCTGCGCGCGCTCGACATCGACATCGACGCTGCCGGAACCAGCCGATCCGGTGTGCCGGCCGATCTGCGCCGCGCCGGACTGACCGCCGCCGACGATCCCGAAGGCCTCGTCGCCGCGCTCGACCGGCCTTGCCTCGTGCTGTTGTCGCTGCCGGCTGGTCCCGTGGTGGACAGGCTCGTCTCCACGCTCCACCCCCTGCTCGACGAGGGCGACGTGATCCTGGACGCGGCCAATTCCTACTGGGGCGACAGCATCCGCCGGGCAGAGCGGCTGGCCGAGAATGGCATCCACTTCCTCGACCTCGGCGTCAGCGGCGGGCCCCAGGGGGCGCGCCACGCGCCGTGCTTCATGGTGGGCGGGCCGGAGGCGGGTGTCGATGCGGCCGAACCCATGCTGCGCCGTCTCGCGGGCGACGCGGGTGGCTATGTCCATGCCGGCGGGCCCGGCGCGGGCCATTTCGTCAAGCTCGTGCACAACGGGATCGAGTTCGGGATGCTGCAGGCGATCGGCGAGGGCCTCGCGCTGCTGGAGGCGCATCCGCGCGACCTGGACATCGCCGGAACGCTGCAGGCCTGGCGGCAAGGCTCGGTGATCCGCTCGTGGCTCGTGGACCTGATGGCCGGGGCCTACGCCCGGGACCCCGGCCTCGCCTGTCCCAGCGGCTTCGTGGAGGATACCGGCGAGGTGAACTGGCTTGTCGGTGACGCGATGGTCTCCGAGACGCCCGTGCCTGTCATAGCGCAATCCGTGATGGAGCTGATGAAGACGCGGGACGGCGCGCAGACTGCGGCGCGAGCGATCACGCACATGCGGCACGGCTTCGGCGGACATCCTTTCGGCCATGACGAGGGCATTGCACGGGAGCGGAAGACGGGTCGGGTCGGTCCGCTCTACCGTTCCGCCGACGAGGACGACTGACACCCGCGGCGCGGCGAACGCCCCCGGCATCGTTGGCGCGACCCCGCTCATTACCAGTTGAATGACGCGCGCGATCAGACCATCTTTACTATCGGCGGACGGGGAGGGAGCCTCGTCCGGATATCGTCGGAACGGCGACGGGGAGGAGACGAAAGGGAAGGGGTCCCATGCGGCCTCGGCCCCCATGTCCTGCCCCGGACCCCGGGCCGGTGCAGAACATGCAAGGGAGAGAGACCCGATGAAGATCACCCGTATCGCCGCGCTTGCGGCCACGACCGCGCTGACCGCGACGGCCGTCTCTGCGCAGGAATACGACCGCACTGGCTGGCCCGAGAGCTTCACCGTCGGCACCGCCAGCCAGGGCGGCACCTACTTTGCCTACGGCTCGGGCTGGGCGAACCTTGTTGCCGATGAACTCGGCCTGTCGGGCGGCGGCGAAGTCACCGGCGGCCCGATGCAGAACATGGCGCTG
>CAZUVG010000550.1:0-2218 GCA_964623765.1 uncultured Roseicyclus sp. | reverse complement strand
GCTCGTCGCGCTGTTCGTAGTCGGTGGCCTGGTCGGCGTCTTCATCTTCGAGCCAGTCCTGCCATTGCATTGACGAATCGCCATCGGCCGAGATCGTGGCGTTGAGCGAGGCATCGCCGCCCGACAGGCGCCGGTTCATCGAGATCACCTCGTCCTCGGTCACGCCGAGGTCGTGGGCGATGCGCGCCACGTTCTCGGGGCGCAGGTCGCCGTCCTCGAGCGCGCCGATCCGGCTCTTGGCCTTGCGCAGGTTGAAGAACAGCTTCTTCTGCGCCGAGGTCGTGCCGAGCTTCACCAGGCTCCACGACCGCAGGATGTATTCCTGGATCGAGGCGCGGATCCACCACATGGCATAGGTGGCGAGGCGGAAGCCCCTTTCGGGGTCGAACCGCTTGACCGCCTGCATCAGGCCGACATTGGCCTCCGAGATCACCTCGGCCTGGGGCAGGCCGTAGCCGCGATAGCCCATGGCGATCTTGGCCGCGAGGCGCAGGTGGCTTGTGACCAGCGTATGCGCGGCCTCGGTATCCTGATGGTCGGCCCACCGCTTGGCGAGCATGTATTCCTGCTCCGGTTCCAGCATGGGGAACTTGCGGATTTCCTGCAGGTACCGGTTCAGACCCTGTTCCGGGGACGGCGCGGGAAGATTGGCGTAGGTGCTCATGTCTTCTTCACTCCCCTTTCGATTCGTCGACGCGCAGGCGCTTGTGTAGTTTCATGTGAAGTTGATTAACTTTCCGTCAAGATACATTCTGGACCATTCGGTTCAGTTTATGCACCGCCAGCGCGCGAACATCAATCCATGTTTCGCCCCGGTAACGTGCATTTGTGCACGGACTACCGGATCGCCGCGCGCAAACCTTCCAGAAGATCGGTCATGTCGGGTGGCAGGTCCGCGGCGAAACGGAGGCGCTCGCCGCTGACCGGATGGACGAAACCGAGTGTCGCGGCGTGCAGGGCCTGCCGGGGGAAAGCCGCGACCGCGGCAGCGGCGGCGCCCAGCGCCTTCTCCGAGGCCTGCCGCCGCCCGCCGTAGGCCGGATCCCCGATCAGCCCATGCCCGATATGCGCAAGATGGACTCGGATCTGGTGCGTCCGTCCCGTCTCCAGCCGGCAGGCGATACGCGCGGCGGCGCCAGCGAAGCTTTCCTCGACACGGACATGGGTCACCGCGTGCCGCCCGCCGGAAAAGGTCACGGCCTGCCGTTGCCGATCGGTCCGGTGGCGGGCGAGTTGAGTGGTGATCCGGATCAGCCCCTCGCCGGTGACATGCACGCCGGGAACCCCGCGCAGGCGTGGATCGGCGAGATCGGGCACGCCGTGGCAGAGGGCCTGATATTCCCGCTCCACGCTGTGCGCGGCGAACTGCGCTGCGAGGCCGTGGTGGGCGCGGTCGGACTTCGCCACGACGAGGAGGCCGGACGTATCCTTGTCGATCCGGTGCACGATGCCCGGCCGCCGCTCGCCGCCTATGCCCGAGAGGTCGTCGCCGAAATGGTGCAGGAGCGCATTGACGAGCGTCCCCCCGGGGGACCCGGGGGCGGGATGCACGACCATGCCCGCGGGCTTGTTCAGGACGACAAGGTCCGGGTCCTCGTGAAGGATCTCGAGCGGGATGTCCTGCGGCGGCGTCGCGACCTCGGCGGACTCCGTCACCTCGATGGCAATCACGTCGCCCTCGACCACCTTCGCCCTCGCGTCCGTCACGACCGCTTTGTTCACCCGCACCGCGCCGCCGTCGATCAGGCGGGCAAGACGCGAGCGGCTGAGGCTCTCGGCCTCTGGCACGTCGCGGGCCAGTGCCTTATCAAGGCGCTGGCCCGGGTCCGGGCCGATCCGGAATTCGACGAGGCGGGTGCGCGGCATGAACGAGGCTCCGAAGGACGGGGACGGGACGGACCTGCCCCGCGACCTGCGCTTCCTGAAAGGTCTGGTGACAGTGCTGACCGCGGTGATGATCGGCGGGGTCATAGCCATAGTGACGCTGCTTGTCATCCGCCTGAACGCCGATCCGCCAGCGCCCGTGATGGTCGACCCGGGTATGTTCACGCTGCCGCAGGGCGTCGCGGCGACGGGTATCAGCATCGTGCGGGGCCGGACGGTGATCGTCGGCGACGACGGGGTGATCCGGGTCTACGACAGCGACAACCGCGCCCTGCTGGAGGAATTCGACCTGCCCTGAGGGATGGTACCGCCTCCCCGGCTCGAACGGGGGACC
>CAZUVG010000549.1:0-2229 GCA_964623765.1 uncultured Roseicyclus sp. | reverse complement strand
GGTGCCCTTGACGATCTCCTCGAGCGGCTTGCCCTCCCACTCGGTGCCGGCGATCAGCTTGTTGCCGTTGTCGACATAGGCCTTGTGGTGGATGTCGTGGTGGTATTCCAGCGTCTCGCGGCTCATGCCGAGATCGGCGAGCGCGTCGTGCGAATAGGGAAGATCGGGAAGTTCGAAAGCCATGGGGGCCTCCCTTGCTGCGGTTTCCTTTACGTCGACAGATGGAGCGGTGCGGGCGGCAAGGTCAACCCCGACCCGGTCCAAGCAGGTCCGAAGGACGCCGGAAATCCGTGCGCGGGGGACGGGCGACCGCCTCAGTGGTAGCCGACCGCCCCGCCTTCCTTCGCCGACATGGCGAGCAGGTCGAACACGTAACGCGCCACCGAACGGAAGCAGATCACGCGTGCCTCCGTCTCGCTCTCGAACCAGATCGCGCCCGCGGCCTGCTGGAGGCGCGTGCGTCGCATCTCGCCCGGACGCAGAACGTCGGCGGCCATGTCGGCGGGCGTGACCTTGGCCAGCACGTCGCGCAAGGCGCCTGCCTCGCCCGAGAGCGCGAACATCGCACGGGCGTCGGAGACGTTGACGGCGAGATGATGCCGCCCGCCCATCGCCTGCGAAAGCGCTGCCGCGACGCGATCGGCCGCGTCGTGATCGCAGAGGATCATCAGTTCGTCCGGAGACATCCATGCCACTGCCATGCCGTCGCCATGGGCAATGCCGCGTTGCCCCGGCATGTCCGCTCCGGTCACCTGCCGCAGCGCGTCTCCGGCCTCCGACAGGTCGGCGCGAAAGGTGACCATGCCCTGCAGGCCCATCTCGCGGAGGCTCACCAGCCCCGTGGCCTTCGCGCCCGGAAGCGCGCTCACAGCTTCAGACATCCTGCCTCTCCCCGTCGGGATCGTAGAAGACCGGGTGGACGATCCGCGCCCTGACCGTGCGGATCTTGCCCTCGGCGTCCTTCTTCACCGTGTTGAACTCCAGCACCTCGTCCATCCGGTCGGGACCGTTCAGGACGAGGCCCATCGCGATGCCCTTCCCCAGCGTCGGGGAAAAGTAGCTCGACGTCACGCGCCCCTGAACATTGCGCTGGCCGTTGGCGTTGATGCCCTCGGCGACCGCGTATGACCCGTCGGGCAGGACCGAGCCATCGAGCGTCTCCAGGCCCACCAGCTTCCACCGTGCCGGATCGGCCATGTGGGATCGCTGCTGCGCCCGCTTGCCGAGATAGTCGTCCTTCTTCTTCGAGATCGCCCAGTCGAGGCCGAGATCCTGCGGGATCACCGTGCCATCGGTCTCGTCCCCGATCATGATGAAGCCCTTCTCGGCCCGCATCACGTGCATGGCCTCGGTGCCGTAGGGTGTCACGCCGAACTCCGCTCCCGCCTCCATCAGCGCGTCCCAGAGCGCGGCACCCTCGCTGGCCGGGACCGCCACCTCGAAGGACAGCTCGCCCGCAAAGGAGATTCGGTAGATCCGCGCGTCGAACCCTCCGAGCCTGCCCGAGGTCCAGCCCATGAAGGTCAGCGCCTCCTTCGACAGGTCCATGTCGCCGCCGAGTTTCTCCAGCACGCGGCGGGCGTTCGGACCCACGACGCCGATCTGCGCCCATTGCTCGGTGACGTTCGCGGTCCAGACCTTCCAGTCCCACCATTCGCACTGGAGCCAGTCCTCCATATGCGCGTGGACATGCTCCGCCCCGCCGGTGGTCGTGTGGCAGAGGAAGGTGTCCTCGTCCAATCGCACCACCACGCCGTCATCCATGAGGAAGCCGTTCTCCGAGCACATGAGGCCATAGCGGCAGCGGCCCGGTTTCAGCGTGCTCATCATGTTGGTGTAGAGCATGTCCATGAAGCGGCCCGCATCCGGGCCCTTCACGAGGATCTTGCCCAGCGTCGAGGCGTCGAGAAGGCCGAGGCTCTCGCGCGTCGCCATGATCTCGCGGTTCACCGCGTCGCGGCGGCTTTCGCCGTCGCGCGGGTAGCAGAAGGGACGCCGCCACTGGCCCACCGGTTCCCAGCTGGCGCCGTGCGCCTCGTGGCGGTCGTGCATCGGCGTCCGGCGGACCGGCTGGAAGAGCGCACCCCGCGCCTCGCCCGCGATCGCGCCCATGGAAATCGGCGTGAAGGGCGGACGGAAGGTGGTGGTGCCCACCTGCGGGATCGGCGCGCCCAGCTCGCCGGCGAGGATCGCGAGACCGTTGATGTTCGACAGCTTGCCCTGGTCGGT
>CAZUVG010000548.1:0-2237 GCA_964623765.1 uncultured Roseicyclus sp. | reverse complement strand
CAGCACGCGGCGCGCTGTCACGCGAGACGCAGCTGCGACATGGCTGGCGAACGACAGCCGAAACGAGCGACGACAAAACCGCAAGCGCCAGCCACGCCCCACTTGCTTTTCAGCTTGACGGCTGGAAGTTCCAGGGGAGCAGGTCGTCGATGCGGCTCTTGGGGTGGCCGCGCGCGATGGCTTCGAGCGTCGCCTTGAGGTAGGCGAACGGCTCGACGTCGTTGATCCTGGCGGTCTCGATCAAGGATGCGATGCGGCCCCAGGTCTTGCCGCCCTCGTCGTGGCCCGCGAAGAGCGCGTTCTTGCGGTTCAGGGCGATGGGGCGGATCAGGTTCTCGACGCTGTTGGAGTCGATCTCGACGCGGCCGTCGTGGAGGAAGGTCTGCAGCCCGTCCCAGTGGCGATGGATGTATGTGAGCTTCTCGCCGGTGAGGAGGAACAGAAAGGCGTCCAGTGGACGGCTTTCCCGACGAACCGACTTGGCCGAGACGCGCAGGCGCTGCTCCTGCAGCCAGTCGCCGAAGGCCGCGACGAGGGGCGCCGTTCGCGCCTGCCGGGCCTCGAGCCTTTGCTCGGGACCGCAGCCGCGGATCTCGGCCTCGACCGCGTAGAGCTCGGCGATGCGGCGCAGGCCATCGGCCGCGATCGTCACGCCGAAGGCGTGCCTCCGGCACGACGCCGTCGCGGTCGAAGACCTCCTTGAGCTTGCGCCGGGCATGCGCCCAGCAATGGGCCACGCGGATCGGATCGCCACCCGTGCGGGAGGGGCGCGTCAGGCGATTGTAGCCCTGGTAGCCGTCGAGCTGCAGCGTGCCCTCGAAGCCATGAAGGAATGTCTCGGCGTTCTTGCCGCTGCGACCGGGGGCGTAGAAGAAGACCACCCCCGGCGGATCTTTGCCACCCCAAGCTCGTTCATCGCGCGCAAGGGCCCAGAGGTAGCCGGTCTTGGTGCGCCCCCGCCCGGGATCGAGGACCGGCGCGGTGGTCTCATCCATGAAGAGATGCCCGGAGGTCTTCAGATGTTCAGCCAGCCGATCGACGACGGGCCGCAGGTGGAACCCCGCGACACCCACCCAATCCGCGAGCGTGCCGCGGTCGATGGTGACGCCCGACCGGGCGAGCATCTGGCTTTGACGGTATAATGGCAGGTGGTCCGCGTACTTGCTGACGAGGACATGCGCGATGGCGCCCTCGGTCGGCAGCCCGCTCTCGATCAGGGCCGCAGGCGCGGGCGCCTGGGTGACGCCGTCGGTGCAGGCGCGGCAGGCATACCGGGGCCGCACGGTGACCAGAACGCGCAGTTGTGCGGGCACGATGTCCAGCCGCTCGCTGCGGTCCTCGCCGATCTTGTGCAGTCGCCATTGGAGCGCCATTGGTCCGAGCGACAATGGCGACGCCGCAGCCGCACGGGCAGGCCAGGCTGTCGGGCTCGACGACCTGCTCGATCCGCGGCAGGCCCTCGGGCAGGTTGCCGCGGTTGCGCTTCGCTGGAGCCGACTTGCGGCGCGGCGCGTCATTGGACGCGGTCTGCTGGTCCCGCTGCTCCTCGACCTCGGCGACGGACGCTTCGAGATCCTCGAAGGCGAGCTGCCTGTCGTCGGCGTCGAGCTTCTCGGACCGCTTGCCGTGCACGACGTGGTTCAGCTCGGCGACCAGGTGTTCGAGACGTCGGTTGATCTCCTGGAGCGCGCTGTTCTCGCGGATCAGGGCGGCGACGGCGTCGCGCTGGTCCGCGGGAAGGGCCGAGAGGTCGATATCCGGCAAGGCCGACATGCCCCGAGATTACCGCGACCGCGTCGGGAAAGCGCGCCAAATCGACGCCCCGAGTCACTCCGCCGCAGCCGGCCGACGCGCCTCCAGCGCCTTCACCCGCCGCCAGTCCAGCCCGGCGAAGAGGGCCTCGAACTGCGCCCGGTCGAGCGTCATCACCCCGTCGCGCACCGCCGGCCAGGTAAAGGTCGTCTCCTCGAGGCGCTTGTAGGCCATCACGAGCCCGCTCCCGTCCCAGAACAGGATCTTCAGTCGGTCGGCCCGCTTCGCGCGGAACACGAACACCGTGCCGGTGAAGGGGTCTTCCCCCAGAACGGACTGAACCAGCGCGGCCAGCCCGTCATGCCCCTTGCGGAAATCCACCGGTTGCGTCGCGACGAGGATGCGGACCCGGTGCGCGGGCAGCATCACGCCTGCGCCCCGAGCGCGCGAACGATCTCGGCGATGCGCGCTGCAGGCGTGTCCCC
>CAZUVG010000547.1:1008-2237 GCA_964623765.1 uncultured Roseicyclus sp. | reverse complement strand
TTCGGCATCCGCAAGATGCACTTCCTGCTCAGGGCGCGGGCGGTCGCGGTCTTCCCCGGCGGCTTCGGCACGATGGACGAGCTGTTCGAGAGCCTGACGCTGATCCAGACCGGCCGGATGGAGCGGGTGCCGGTGCTGCTTTTCGGCGAGACCTTCTGGCGCGACGTGGTCAACTGGGAGGCGCTGGCCGAGGCGGGCACGATCGCGCCCGAGGACCTGCAGCTCTTCCGGTTCGTCGAGACGGCGGCGGAAGCGCTCGAGCTCATCGACGAGTGGGACTACACAGGCAAGCGCGACGACATTCCGGGGCGCTGAGGGTCCGGCCCGTCACTCCAGATCGAGACCGGTTAGCAGCGGCAGGCATTGCCGTGGCACTTCCCCGAGGCTCACGAGATTGCCCCGCGGGGGGCCCGGCGGCGGCGGCACCCAGTCGGGATCGGGCGGCGGCGGATTGAGGATCGCCTCGCGGCGCGCCTCGGCCTCGGCGCAGCCGTCCCCCGGTGGCTGCGCGTCCTGCGGCTGGCAGTTGCGGGCTCCCGGCGGGCAGGAAAGGCGGACGTGGAAATGGTAGTGATGCCCGTTCGCGGGCCGGATGCGGTTGAGCCAGCTCCGGTCGCCCGTCTCGTTGCGGCAGAGCCAGACCTTGACGCCGGTCGAGACGAAGATCCGCGCCACCCGCGGATCGGACGCGGCGAGGCGAAGCACCCGCGCATGGTCCGCGCTCCAGTTTTCGTTGATCCACGCACCCCGCTGCGAGCGGACGGAGATGGAGCTGAGGCTCTCGCGCTCCGCCCGGCCGAGGGTCAGGTCGCGGGCGGGCAGCATCCAGATGTCGACGTCGAGCCCGCTCTGGTGGCTGACATGCCCCGTCAGCATCGGCCCGCCGCGCGGCTGGCTCATGTCGCCGACATACAGCCCGTTCCACGACGTCCGGGCGGCGACTTGCCGGCTGAGGCCCATGACGTAGTCGATCAGTTCCGGATGACCCCAGTTGCGGTTGCGCGACAGCCGCATCGCCTGCCATGTCGGTCCCGTCTCCGGCAGCGCCTGCGCGCCGGCGACACAACCGTTGGAATAGAAGCCGATGACCTCGGGCAGATCGGCGGAGGCGGCCCGTTCGGCGCCGAAGAACTCCCGCGCCTGCATCCCCGAGACCGTCGGATCGAGCGCCGGGCCCGGGTCCGAACAGCCCGCGAGCAGGACGGCGATCGCGACGGCGAGCCCCCTCA
>CAZUVG010000547.1:0-998 GCA_964623765.1 uncultured Roseicyclus sp. | reverse complement strand
CCGCCGGCCGCATCCTTGCGCCCCGTCGGATCGACCCAGATCAGCAGGACGAGTCCTATCGCGAAGAGCAGGATCAGGGGCGTCACGCCCATCTGCTGGCTGCCCGTGACCTGCGTGACGAATCCGATCGAAAGCGGCGCGATGAAGGACGTGGCCTTGCCCGCCAGAGCGTAGAGACCGAAGCCCTCGGTCATCCGGTCGGAGCGCGCCTGCCGCACCATCATCGTGCGCGAGGAGGATTGCAGCGATCCGCCCCCCGCCCCGATCAGCGCCCCGACGACGTAGAAGAAAATGTCCGGAAGGCGGCTCTCGGGGCCGACGGGGATCCCCAAGACGCTCTCGCGGCTGACGAAGACCACGGCGATGGCGACGAGGGTCAGCAGCAGGACGTTGAAGACGATGACGGGCTTGGGGCCGAAGCGGCTGTCGGCCTTGCCCCCGAGCCACGAGAACACGGCGCCCGTCAGGACGGCGAGGATACCGAAGATGCCCACGTCCACCACCGACCAGCCGAGCACGCCCGAAGCATAGATGCCGCCGAAGACGTAGATCCCGTTCAGGGCGTCGCGGTAGAACATGGACGAGGCGAGGTAGGCGAAAAGGCTGCGATCCTGCGGCAGCGCCCTCAGCGTCACCTTCAGTTCCGGCCACGCCCGGGCAAGCGCGCGGCCGACAGGCATCGCGTGGGCCGGGCGCGGGTCGCGGACCCAGAGGAAGAAGGGGATCATGAACACCGCGAACCAGATCGCCGCGCCGGGTCCGACGGCACGCGTGCCCTCCCGCGCGTCGGGATCGAGTCCGAGGATCGGCTCGATCCCGATCAGCGTCCGCCCCGTCTCGGCGTCCTCGGCGAAGAGCATGAGCATCAGGATCAGCGCGGCGAGGCCACCGAGATAGCCGAAGGCGAAGCCCGAGCCGGAGACGCGGCCGATATCCTCGCGGCGGCAGATCGTCGGCAGAAGCGCGTTGGTGAAGATCGTCGCGAACTCCATCCCGAT
>CAZUVG010000546.1:0-2245 GCA_964623765.1 uncultured Roseicyclus sp. | reverse complement strand
AAGCGCGCGGTGGAGGATCTTGACCTCGGCGCGCTGGTGGAGACTCACATGACGCGCTGCATCTCCTGCACGCGCTGCGTCCGCTTCATCACCGAGGTGGCGGGGATGCCGGAACTCGGCCAGACCGGCCGCGGCGAGGATGCCGAGATCACGTCCTACCTCGGGCAGACGCTCGACAGCGAGATGCAGGGCAACATCGTCGACCTCTGCCCGGTCGGCGCGCTCACCAACAAGCCCTACGCCTTCACGGCACGTCCGTGGGAACTGACCAAGACCGAGACCATCGACGTGATGGACGCGCTCGGCTCCAACATCCGTGTGGACACCAAAGGCCGCGAGGTCATGCGCATCCTTCCCCGCAACCATGACGGCGTGAACGAGGAATGGCTGGCCGACCGCTCCCGCTACGTCTGGGACGGGCTTCGCCGCCAGCGCCTCGATCGCCCCTATATCCGTGAAAACGGCAAGCTGCGGCCCGCGAAATGGGGTGAGGCCTTTGCGCTCGTGTCGGAAAAGATCAAGAGCGCGAAGAAGCTTGCGGGCCTCGTGGGCGATCTCGCGCCGACCGAGGCCGCCTATTCGCTGAAACAGCTGATCGAGGCGCAGGGCGGCACGGTCGAGTGCCGCACCGACGGCGCGAAGCTGCCCGCGGGCAACCGCTCGGCCTATGTCGGCACTGCGGCGATCGAGGACATCGACGAGGCCGAGGCGGTCATGCTGATCGGCACCAACCCGCGGGTCGAGGCCCCGGTCCTGAACGCGCGCATCCGCAAGGCCTGGCTGAAGGGCGCGTCGGTCGGGCTGATCGGTCCGGCGGCAGACCTCACCTACGACCTGGAGCACATCGGCACCGACCGCGCGGCACTGGAGAATCTCGCGAACGCCGACCACGGCGAGGGCATCAGGGAAAAACGCTCCATCGTTATCGTGGGGCAGGGCGCACTGCGCGAGGCCGACGGCGAGGCGGTGCTGGCCGCGGCGATGAAGCTGGCCGAAGGCACCGGCTCGGGCCTTCTCGTTCTGCACACGGCGGCGTCCCGCGTGGGTGCCATGGACGTGGGCGCGGTGACCGAGGGCGGCATCGAGGCCGCGACGGACGGCGCGGACGTCATCTACAACCTCGGTGCTGACGAGGTCGAGATCGGGGAAGGCGCCTTCGTGATCTACCAGGGCTCCCACGGCGACCGCGGCGCACACCGTGCCGACGTGATCCTGCCGGCCGCGGCCTACACGGAGGAGGGCGGTCTTTTCGTCAACACGGAAGGGCGCCCGCAGCTCGCCTTCCGCGCGGGTTTCCCGCCGGGCGAGGCGCGGGAGAACTGGGCGATCCTGCGGGCGCTGTCCTCGGAACTCGGCGCGACGCAGGCCTGGAACTCGCTGCCGGAGCTGCGGCGGGCCATGGTAACGGAAGTGCCGCATCTGGGCATGGTGGACGAGGTCATCGCGAACGATTGGCAGCCGCTCCCGTCCGGGACGCTGGGGCATGGGGACTTCCGCCCCGCCATCGCCGACCATTACCTCGTGAACCCGGTCGCCCGGGCGAGCGCGCTCATGGCCGAGCAGAGCGCCGCCGCGAAGGCCCGGGCGCAGGCGCCGCTCGCGGCGGAGTGATCCCGGTTGCCCGGACGCCTCGCAGCGGCCCTGCTTCTCGTGGGCATGGCACCGGTGGCGCTCACCGCCTGTCAGCCGCGGACGGAGCCCTCAGCCGGCGAGGTCCGGCACGACGGCGTGGAGACGCGGACGCTCGCCGATGATATCGTGTCCGTGACGGTGCGCATGTCGGGACCTGCCATGGCCGAAGATCTGATCGCCTATTCCCGCTGCGCCATCGCGGGATATTCCGTTGCGGAAGGCTTCGGCTTCGCGCGACATGTGCGCACGAACATGCAGGTTGAGGGTGGCGTTCGGACCGCGGATGCGGTTTACACCGTCTCGCCGACGCTCCCGCGGGGGGTGCAGACGATCGAGGCCGAAGTGACGCTGGCCTCCTGCGCCGAGCAAGGCATACCGACGGTTTAGGAACGACCCATGGACGGCTTCTTCACCACCACACCGGGCCTCGTGCTGGTCATCGCGGCGCAGAGCCTTCTGGTGATCGGCTTCGTCATGATCTCGCTGCTGTTCCTCGTCTATGGGGACCGGAAGATCTGGGCCGCCGTGCAGATGCGGCGGGGCCCGAACGTCGTGGGCGCCTTCGGCCTGCTGCAGACGGTGGCCGACGCGCTGAAATACGTCGTCAAGGAAG
>CAZUVG010000545.1:0-2248 GCA_964623765.1 uncultured Roseicyclus sp. | reverse complement strand
CAGCGCGGCAAGGGCTCGGCCATCGGCTTCGGCGCGGACGTGAAGGACAACGACGGCCGCGGCATCGGGGAGCAGTTCAAGGAACTGGAGCCCGAGGATCTGCTGAAGTTCGGTCTGATCCCCGAATTCGTCGGACGCCTGCCGGTCATAGCGACCCTGACCGACCTTGACGAGGAGGCGCTCGTCCAGATCCTGACAGCGCCCAAGAACGCGCTGGTCAAGCAGTACCAGCGACTGTTCGAGCTCGAGGACGTGACGCTCACTTTCACCGACGACGCGCTCGTGGCGATCGCCAAGCGCGCCATAGCCCGGAAGACCGGCGCACGCGGCCTGCGGTCGATCATGGAGGATATCCTGCTCGACACGATGTTCGAGCTTCCGGGCGCAGAAGGCGTGGAAGAGGTCGTGGTGAACGAGGAATCGGTTACCTCCGACGTCAAGCCCCTGATGATCTACGCCGAGCGGAGCAAGGACGGTTCGGCCTCCGCCGGCTGATCCTCGTGGTGCCGCCGAACGGGCGGCCCTAGCGCATCCAGAGCTTCTCGCGCTTCAGCCTGTTGCGGATGGCCTGCTCGTTCCGGGGCAGGTTGGACCTGTCGAACAGCGCCCGGGCCTCGGCGCCCTTGCCTTGGTAGATCATCCGCCGCATGGGTTCGTGCGCCTTCAGCACCTTCTTGATCCGGTTCGGCGCGGCGACCCGTTGGAGCATGTCCACTACCCTGTCGTCCTCCCGCGCATAGAGAAGGGGCAGGTGCCGATAATGGCAGGAATGGCTGCCGTCGAGCCATCCGGGCTCCAGGGCGTCGCGCCCCCCGCCGAGGGCGTGGATGACGAGCGGCAAAGCCGCCTGGTCGAGCCAGGGGTCGAGCGGCTGGCAGACGAGTTCCGGCGGCGGGTCGTCCCGGATCGTGAGTGCCACGTTTCGGAACATCTCGCCGAAGACGAGGGGGCACCGATAATGGAAGAAGCCGGCGTTGAAGTAAAGATAGCGCCGCCAGTGACCGTCGGGCTGCGCGGGGTCGAGCGAGTTCTCGAAGTCGAGGCCGAAGCGGTCGTAGAGCGATTTCCAGATCGCCGTGTGGCCCGGTCCGTAGAGCTCTGTGCGGGGCCACGTGCCCTCCACCCTCAGGCTCGCCGAGGGGCGGTCGAAGTCGAAGGGCACCTCCGCGAGATCGCCGAGGATCAGCGTGTCGCTGTCGAAGAAGACGAAGGGCTCCTCCCCGGGCAGGGCGGCGAGAAGCTCGATCTTGTTGCCGTGGGGATAGCTCTCGCCGAAGTGGGGCGTCTCGAAGGGGACGATTTCGGCGCCGAGATCTTCCAGGAGGTCTCGCACGGCCGAGTCGGAGATGCGCGGATCGTCGCTCCAGTGCGGCCCGGGCCGGGGTTCGGCGACGAGAAGGCGGCCCGCGAACCGGGGCATCTGCGCCCGGAAGGAAGCGCAGAAGAGCGCGGCTTCGTATTGCAGTCGCCCGGACTGCGCCACGACGACGACGTTGAAGGGCACGGGCTTTGTGTCTTCCATGTCCGCTCGGAGGCTTGCGCGGGCTCTACCGCCTCGGTCCTTCCTAGCGCAGGAAGGATCGCCCGGCCAATCCGCTGGATCAGCGCCGTGCGGCGAAGGCGTCCGCGTGACGTTCGCGCAGCACGTTCTTCTGCACCTTGCCCATGGTGTTGCGCGGAAGTCCGTCGGCCAGAACCACCTTCCGCGGCTGCTTGAACCGCGCGAGCCTGTCCCTGATCGCGGCCAGGAGCGCCCCGGGGTCGAGATCCGCTCCCGCCTGCGGCACCACCACAGCCACGACACCCTCGCCGAGGTCGGGATGTGGCACGCCGATCACCGCGCTCTCCAGCACGCCGGGCTGCTCGTCGAGCAGCAGCTCCACCTCCTTGGGATAGATGTTGTAGCCGCCCGAGATTATCAGGTCCTTCTGCCGGCCCACGATCTGCACGTAGCCGTCCGCGTCGATCCTCCCGAGATCGCCGGTGACGAAGAAGCCGTCGTCGTGCATTTCCCCCGCCGTCTTCTCCGGCATCCGCCAGTAGCCCGCGAACACGTTCGGACCCCGCACCTCGATCATGCCGGTCTCGCCCCGTGGCAGTTCGGTCGCGGTCCCGGGCTCGGTGATACGCAGTTCCACGCCCGGCAGGGGGTAACCCACCGTTCCCGCACGCCGCTCGCCCTCGTAGGGGTTGGAGGTGTTCATGTTGGTCTCGGTCATCCCGTAGCGTTCGAGGATGCGATGCCCGG
>CAZUVG010000544.1:909-2249 GCA_964623765.1 uncultured Roseicyclus sp. | reverse complement strand
TCGGCGAGTTGAAGACCCGCGGCATCGGCGTGCTGATCACCGACCACAACGTGCGCGAGACGCTGGAGATCGTGGACCGCGCCTACATCCTGCACGACGGGGCGATCATCATGTCGGGCACGGCCGACGAGGTCGTCCGCGACGAGACCGTGCGCCGGGTCTATCTCGGCCAGAGCTTCCGGATCACATGAGGCGTCCGGCCGCTCTCGCGTTGACTTTGCGCCGCCTTGAAGCGCAGTCTTGTCGTCAAATGCTCACGATTCATGCGCTCGCCAGATCGACGGAATCTCAGCCCCGCGCGCCGCGGCGTCGGGGCAGGGCGCCCGCCCCCACGTGCAGACACGAGCTTTCGCCCGCCCGCAGCGCGGCCTGAACCGCGCGCGAAAGGGTCAAACTTCGGAGGACACATGCGTTACCAGATCAGTGGAAAGCAGATCGATATCGGGGAGGCCCTTCAGACCCACGTCAAGGACAGCCTCGGCTCCGTTGTGGGCAAGTATGCCGAGCGGCCGACCGACGCCAACGTGATCTTCTCCAGGTCCGGGGCGGAATACGTCTGCGAGGCGACGGTGCACCTGTCGACCGGCCTGACGGCCTCGGCCAAGGGCGTGGCCCACGAGATCTACGCCGCGTTCGAGAAGACGGCCGACAAGATGGAGAAGCAGCTCCGCCGCTACAAGCGCCGGCTCAAGGACCACCACCGCGAGCGCGCGCAGCCGGTTGACGTCTTCGGGGCGGCCACTTACATCCTCGCCTCGTCCGAAACGGAAAACGAAGACGCCGAACCGGAGACCCTTCAGCCCATCATCGTGGCCGAGATGGAGACGAAGATCCCGTCGCTCTCCGTGGGCGAGGCCGTGATGCAGATGGAGATCGCCGGCGCGCCGCTCCTCGTCTTCCGCAACGAAGGGCATGACGGTGTGAACGTCGTGTATCGGCGCGAGGACGGGAACGTCGGCTGGATCGACCCGCGCCGCAGTTGAGTTGACCCCGAGACCGCGCACCGAACGCGCCCCACGCCGCGAGACATGAACTGGGAGGTCCCATGGATCTGTCGTCAATGCTGAAGCCGGGCGCCGTGCGCGTCGTCACCGATATAAGCAGCAAGAAGCGCCTTCTGCAGTCGATCGCGGACCTTGCCGGGGATCTCGTCTCCCTTCCGGCCTCGCAGATCTTCGACGCGCTGCAGGAACGGGAGAGCCTCGGCTCGACCGGCGTCGGTCACGGCGTCGCCCTGCCGCACGCACGCCTGTCGGAACTTACCGCGGTGCAGGGCGCGTTCCTCAAGCTCGAGAGGCCCATCGACTTCGACGCGGCCGACCGCCAGCCGGTGGATCTCA
>CAZUVG010000544.1:0-899 GCA_964623765.1 uncultured Roseicyclus sp. | reverse complement strand
GCCGAACCGGCGCGGCATCTGGGCACGGGTCGACACGACGCCGTTCGGCCAGGGGCGGCCGTACAGCGCGTCGCAGCTCTCGCGCACCCTGCGCGACCATTCGCTCCGGGCCAAGCTCAGGGCGAACAGCGACCCCGCGACGCTCTACACGATCCTGACGGCGGGCGCGGAGACGCAGGCGGCCTGAGGCGTCAAGGCGCAGCCCAAGGCCCGAAGCCGAAATGCACGTAGTCGCGCCGGTAGACGTCACGGACCTTCGCCTCGACGTCGCCGTCGTAGACACTGGCAAGGCCGCGACGCGCCTGGGCGAGACCCGACGGCGCCGAAAGGCCCAGCGCCGTCGCCATTCGACCGAGTTCCTCCTCTGCCTGTTCTTCCCGCAGGATCCGGGCCGGAGGAATCACCCGGGCCGCCGCCTGAAGCAGCGTCAGCTGCGATGCCCAGGCAGGCGGTGTGCCGAGGCTGCTCTGCCCAGCAAGGTTGCCCTTCAGGAAGGCGAGAAAGGCGATGAATGCCTCGCCCTCGCCCGGAGCGCCCTCCGGCGGGAAAGACAGACCGTAGCAGTCCTCAAGGACACGGCGGGTCTCGGCCATGTCGGGCGCAGCCCGGACAAGGCGCCGGAACGCCGCGAAGGCCCGCGGCACCGGATGGCGAATGACGCTGAAGGACAGGAAGCCCGGGTGCCCGCGCATCCATCGCCTGAGCTCCCGCTGGATCATGCCGGTCAGGAGCGCGTCGTGTCCCACGTCTCCGATCGCCGCCATCCAGTCGATCACCGGCCCCGTGACCGCACCCGCCACAGGAAGGAACAGAAGCCCCGCCTCGGGATGGGCGACGAACCCCGCGACGCCGGGGCCGCGCGGCGCCTCGGTCAGCCGGTCGCCGCGCGCCGCCAGCCC
>CAZUVG010000543.1:0-2257 GCA_964623765.1 uncultured Roseicyclus sp. | reverse complement strand
AAGGCGTCGGGCAGCTCCTTCTCGTTGTTGGAGGTGATGACGACCACGGGCCGGTGGTGCGCGCGGATGGTCTGCCCCGTCTCGTAGACGTGGAATTCCATCCGGTCGAGCTCCTGCAGCAGGTCGTTGGGGAACTCGATGTCGGCCTTGTCGATCTCGTCGATCAGCAGGACCGTCCTGGTCTCGGCTTCGAAGGCCTGCCAGAGCTTGCCCTTGCGGATGTAGTTGGCCACCTCGTGCACCCGCGCGTCGCCCAGCTGGCTGTCCCGCAGGCGGCTCACGGCATCGTACTCGTAGAGCCCCTGTTGCGCCCGCGTCGTGGACTTCACGTGCCACTCGATGATCGGCAGTCCGAGGGAGGACGCCACCTGCCGCGCCAGTTCCGTCTTGCCGGTGCCGGGCTCCCCCTTCACCAGCAGCGGGCGCTCCAGCGTGACGGCGGCGTTGACGGCCACCTTGAGATCGTCGGTCGCGACGTAGTCGCTCGTGCCCTCGAAACGCATTCTTACCCCCGGCAGTCGTCCACGATCGCGACCTAGGCGGCGCGATCGGCGGAGTCCAGCGTTGCCCGCTCCGGCCCGCGCCGCCGGGACAGACCCTGCCGCATTTTGCGCAAGGTGCCGGAATCTGCGCCGAGAATCCCGGCAGCCGCCCCAGAAGACAGGTGACAAGCCCTGCCCGGTCTTGTAAGCGGGCGCCGGAGACCGGAGGGGATTTCATGCCAGACCCGCTGATCGAAACCGGCTCCGGTGAGGGGAGCAACATGAAAGCCGAAGTCTTTCTGCCTGAAGACTACCGTCCCGCCGAGGACGAACCGTTCATGAACGAGCGTCAGCTCGAGTATTTCCGCCGCAAGCTCTTGACCTGGAAGAACGATCTTCTCGAGGAGAGCCGCCTGACCGTAGAGACGCTGCAGGACGGCACGCGCAACATCCCCGACGTGGCCGACCGTGCCTCCGAGGAGACGGACCGCGCGCTGGAGCTCAGGACCCGCGACCGCCAGCGCAAGCTGATCGCCAAGATCGACTCCGCTCTGCGCCGGATCGAGGAGGGCGAGTACGGCTACTGCGAGGTCACGGGGGAGCCCATCTCGCTCAAGCGCCTCGACGCGCGGCCCATCGCCACGATGAGCCTCGAGGCGCAGGAACGCCACGAGCGCCGCGAGAAGGTCCACCGCGACGACTGACGCGCGGGCGCGCCCCGGCGGTAGACGGACGGAACGGGGCGCCTCCCGCGGGCGCCCTTTCCACATCCTGCATCGGAGGCACCATGCTTCAGGGCCAGTCCGTGACGGTGATCGGCGGCGGGATCGGCGGCCTTGCCGCGGCGCTTGCGGCCGCGCGGCGCGGTGCCTCGGTCACCGTGATCGAGCAGGCGGCCGAACTCGCGGAGGTCGGCGCCGGTATCCAGGTGGGCCCGAATGGCTGGGTCGTGCTCGAGGCGCTTGGTCTCGCCGCTGAAGTGGCGGGACGATCCCCCCGCTCGAAGGCCGTGCGCCTTCGCGACTTCCGCCACGGGCGCGAGGTCTTCGCGATGCGACCGGACGGGCCCTGGCATCTCGTCCACCGCGCCGATCTCGTGGACGTCCTCGCCCGCGCCGCACGCGACGCGGGGGTCGCCCTGCGTCTCGGCACGCGCGTGGCCGGCGTGGCGGTGGAGGGCGACGACACCGTCCTTACGCTCGCCTCCGGCACCGTCGAGCGCCACGGCCTCACCTTTGCTGCTGACGGCCTCTCCTCTCCCGCCCGCCGCGCCCTCAACCCGAAATCGCGGCCCTATTTCACCGGGCAGGTGGCCTGGCGCGCGGCCGTTCCCGACGAGGGCAACCTCCCGCCCGAGGCGCATGTCTTCATGGGGCCGGGAAAGCACCTGGTACGCTACCCGCTGCGCGACGCTCGCCTCGTCAACATCGTCGCCGTGGAGGAGCGCGACGAATGGGCCGCCGAGGGCTGGCACCACGCCGACGACCCCGGCCGCCTGCGCCGCGCCTTCCGGGACTTCTGTCCCGAGGTGCGGGCGCTTCTCGACCGGGTCGAGGCGGTCAACATCTGGGGCCTCTTCCGCCATCCCGTGGCGCCGGTCTGGACAGCGGGCCGCCTCGCGCTTCTCGGCGACGCGGCGCACCCGACGCTGCCCTTCCTCGCGCAGGGCGCGAACATGGCGCTCGAGGATGCCTGGGACCTGGCCCGGCGCCTCGACGAGACGCCCGGCGCCGCCGAGGCGCTTGCTGCCTACAAGGCCGTCCGTCGCCTCCGGA
>CAZUVG010000542.1:0-2260 GCA_964623765.1 uncultured Roseicyclus sp. | reverse complement strand
CTCGCGTGCCTCGGCGCGCATGACTTCGCCCACGCCGATCCAGTGATTGAACTCGTCGGGCGGGATGATCGAGATGATCTCGACCCCGCCCGACGTATTGGCCGCGCGCATCGCTGCGAAACGCATCGCGTTCAGGCATTCGCGGGTGTCGTCGAGCACCACCAGGAACTTGCGCATGACTGGCTCCTCCGACCGCGATGATGGCCGGGCCGCGGGTGCGGTGCAACGTCAACCTCGCGGAAACGAGCCCGGCAAGCTGCGCCGCCAGCGCGGCAGCGGCAAGAACGATGTCGCCCGGCCCGGTCGTGACGCGGAGGGCCTGGCCGAGGCAGAGCCTCTCGCCGCAGGGCGCGCCCGCTGTCGCGGCGTTGCGCCGCGCACACCCGTGGGCCGCCCCGGGATCCCGCGCCGTGCCTTGCCCACCGACTCCGCCAGCGCCAGCGTCGGGAGGGTTCGAGCGTCGCGCAGCTCCCGGCGCGTTTCAGGCCGCGTCCGTCCTCGCCCAGTCCCAGTAGAGAGCGCGGGCGCGCTTCGCAATCGGCCCATGCTGGTAGTGGGCGCCGTCGAATTCGGTGACCGGTGTCACCTTGTTGAGGTTCCCGGTCATGAAGACCTCGTCGGCCTCGCGGAAGTCGTCGAAGGTCAGGACCGTCTCGACAACTTCCACCCCGTCGGCGCGGAGGTTCGCGATGTGCCGAGCGCGCGTGATCCCCGCGAGGAAGGTTCCGTTCGGGATCGGCGTGAAGACCACGCCGTCCCGGACCATGAAGATGTTGGCCGAGGCGGTTTCCGCCACGTTGCCGAGCGCGTCGGCCACGAGCGCGTTGTCGAATCCCTTTGACCGGGCCTCGGCCAGCATCCGGGCGTTGTTGGGGTAGAGGCAGCCGGCCTTGGCGTTGCAGACATTGTCGGCAAGCACCGGGCGGCGGAACTGCGTCGTGGTGAGCCGCGCCGCCTTGCCCGGGTCGGCCATCGGCATCTCCTCGAGCGAGACGCAGAAGCCCGCGGGCCCTTCGCCCGGCAGAATGCCGAGCGGTCCGCCGTCGATACCCCAGAACATCGGCCGGATGTAGACGGCGGCCTCGCGCGGATAGAGGCCGAGGCCCTCCCGGACGATGTCGAATATCTCGCGCGGGGACTGGCCCGGGTTCAGCATGAGGGCGCGCGCCGATGCGACGACGCGCTCGCAATGCGCGAGAAGATCTGGCGCCATGCCGTCGACGAAGCGTGCGCCGTCGAAGACCGTGGTGCCGAGCCAGGCACCGTGATCGGCCGCGCGCATGACCGGGACGTCACCCTCGTGCCAGGCGCCGTCGAAATACGTCCTGATGTTGGTTCCGGTGGCCATGCCGTTCTCCTCCGCCCGCTGCCCGGTTTCTTGGTGCGGGCGGAGGGTAGGCGGGCCTCAGCTCAATTGGAAGAGCCCGAGGTGAACCCCATCTGGTAGTCCATCGTCGCACCCCGGCGGTCCGCAATGGCGGGCTTGACCCGGCGTTCCGCTTCCGGCCTGCGGCGCAGGTCCTGTCCCTGGAGACGAAGCGCGGTCCCGGCCGTGTCTGCGCGAACTGCAATGCGGTCGGAGGGGCGAGGCCCCGCCATCTGCGTCTTGCGCATGGCTTATCTCCCTGATGGTCGCAATGTGGTGATGGGAAATTCATATACCCTGCAGATGTAAATGTCCAATGAAAATGGCAGCGCTAACATGTGCGCTTGCGCACCGAATTGGCCATCATGCCTCGGCGAGCAATGCGTCCAGATCAAGAGGGTCGTTGACCATGGCGAGCGTGCCCTCGCCATCGCGGGGCCATTCCGCCGCGGGGCGGTCGCGGTAAATCTCGATGCCGTTTCCGTCGGGGTCGCGGAAATAGACGGCCTCGGATACGCCGTGGTCCGCCGCGCCGTCGATGGGCACGCCGGCGTCGATGACCTGCTTTAGTGTCCGCGCCATTGCTTGCCTGTCGGGATAGAGGAAAGCCACGTGGAACAGGCCGGTCGTGCCCGGCGCGGGCGCGGGGCCGCCACGGCTCTGCCACGTGTTGAGGCCGATGTGGTGATGGTAGCCGCCGGCCGACAGGAAGGCCGCTTGCGACCCGTAGCGCTGTGTCAGTTCGAAGCCCATCACGCTTTCGTAGAACGCGATGGCGCGGTCGAGATCGGCGACCTTCAGGTGGACGTGGCCGATGCAGGTCTCGGGATGCGTCGCGTAGGGCATTGGGCGTCTCCTTGCGCCGGAACAGGCTTCAGGCTGGCAGGATGCAAC
>CAZUVG010000541.1:0-2270 GCA_964623765.1 uncultured Roseicyclus sp. | reverse complement strand
AGGGGCTTTCGGGCATGGCGACGAAGGAAGACGACGTCGTCACCACCCTCTTCGTGGCCAACACGCACACGCCGCTTCTGTTCTTCACGACCGACGGGATGGTCTACAAGCTCAAGACGTGGCGCCTGCCCATGGGCTCGCGCGCCTCGCGCGGCAAGGCCATTGTCAACATCCTGCCCATTTCGACGGGCACCGGCATTGCCGCCGTCATGCCCGTGGACCGGGACGAGGATCACTGGGACGAGTTGCAGATCGTCTTCGCCACTTCCGCGGGCGACGTGCGGCGCAACGCCCTGTCGGACTTCACCAACGTCATGCGCAACGGCAAGATCGCCATGCGCCTGCCGGAGGACGGGTCGGTCAGCCTCGTGAACGCCCGCATCTGTTCCGAGAGCGACGACGTCATGCTGGTGACAGCGGGCGGCCGGGCCATCCGCTTCCCGACGACGGACGTCCGCGTCTTCAAGGGCCGCGATTCGACCGGCGTGCGCGGCATCCGGCTGGCGGACGGCGACCGCGTCGTCTCCATGGCCGTGATCCGCCACTTCGAGGCCGACCCCGAGGCGCGTGCGGCCTATCTCAAGCAGCGACGCCTCATGGCAGGCGCGCCCGAGGAGGACATGGAGGCCGACGAGGACGAGGCCGCCGTTGCCGAGGGTCAGCTCTCGCCCGAGCGCTACGCCGAGATGTCGGCGGCCGAGGATCTCATCCTCACGATCACCGCCAACGGCTCGGGCAAGCTGTCCTCCAGCCACGACTACCCCGTGCGCGGGCGCGGCGGGCAGGGTGTGGCGGCGATGGATCGCGCCATGCGGGGCGGCCCGCTCGTGGCCTGCTTCCCGGTGGAGACGGGCGACCAGATCATGCTCGCAACCTCGACCGGCCAGTCGATCCGCGTCCCCGTCGACGGCATCTCCTTCCGTTCCCGCTCGGCGGGCGGCGTGCGCGTCTTCCGCACCGGGGCTGGCGAAGAGGTCGTCTCCGTCGCCTGGATCGCCGACCAGGGCGACGGGGAGGCCGACACGGACGGCGAGGCCGGGGGCGAACCGCCGCCGACCTCCGATCCGGACGCGTGACACCGGGACGGCCCCGTCAACCATTGTGGCGGGGCCGCCACGGTTTGAACCGCGCATTTTCCAGAAGCCAACGCATTGAGGCCCGGTTGATCCGCCAGTGTCGCGGCCAGCTGCCGCCCCCATGGGGGCCTGTCTCATTTCGAGGACCCATGCGACGAGACCCCGTTCCTGCCGTCACGCTCAGCGAGGCGGCGCAGACGACCGTCCGGATGCTGATCGCTTCCTACTTCATCGCCGCCGCCAGCGGCTCGATCGAGGGCGCCGACATGGGCGCGCTCTTCGCCGCCGTGATGCCCGCGCCGTATGGCCAGATCCTTGGCGGAGGAATCGTGCTGATCCTGTCGGTGATGATCATGCTCGACGCGCGCACGCGGCTCGCGGCGCTCCTCCTCGGCCTGATGACGTTTTACGCCAGTTACCTGCACCTCATGGCACAGGGGGTCGAGGAGGTTCTCGGCCTATTCTGGCGCGACATGGCGCTCATCGCCGCACTGATGCTGACCTACGGCCCCGACCGGGAACGGGCGCGAGAGCGCCTCGGCCTGCATATCGAGCCGCACAAGATCGCCCGCAGCCGCGCCCGCGCGATCCAGACCGGCGCCACGTTCGTCCCCGTGCCGCACCGGGCCGCGCTGCCGCGCAGCCTGCGGGACTACCGCGCCGACGTGCCGGTCGAGAACATCTTCGCAGACGAGGCGGGCCAGCCCCCGCGCCCTTGAGCCAACGGGCCGGGACGGCTATCTCCGGCGGCATGACACGGGAACTTCACATCGTGGGCGGCGGCATGGCCGGGTCCGAGGCCGCATGGCAGGCGGCGCAGACGGGCGTGCAGGTCGTCCTGCACGAGATGCGGCCCGAGGTGGGCACCTTCGCCCACCGCACCGGCCACCTCGCCGAGATGGTATGCTCCAACTCCTTCCGCTCCGACGACGACGAGCAGAACGCCGTGGGCCTGCTGCACTGGGAGATGCGGGCCGCGGGCGGCCTGATAATGGAGATGGCCGACCGCCACCGCCTGCCCGCAGGCGGTGCGCTGGCCGTCGACCGCGACCCCTTCGCCGAGGCCGTGACCGAGCGGCTCCGCGCCCATCCGAACGTGCGCGTCGAGACGGGCGAGATTTCCGCGCTGCCCGACGACGGCACGTGGATCTTCGCCACGGGCCCCCTCACCTCCGGACGCCTCGCCGAAGCCAT
>CAZUVG010000540.1:0-2271 GCA_964623765.1 uncultured Roseicyclus sp. | reverse complement strand
CGCCCGAGACGATGCCACGCAGCTGGTCGGTGTCGCCGCCCTGCGGATCGCGGGCGAAGTTCTCGACCACGCCATTGGCCCAGTCCTGCACGGCTTCTTCACCCAGATGCGCGATCAAGGCGGCGGTGATGTTCTGGGTGTAGACGTTGGTGGAGGAGCGGATGCAGACGAGGCCCTCGTATTCGTCGCTGGCCAGGTCCTGGTAGGTCTGCGGCGGATTCTCCACGTCGTTCTTGTCGTAGAACAGGATCCGCGCGCGCTGCGAGAAGGCGAACCACTCGTTGTCATCGTCCTGCAGGTAGGCCGGGATTCGCTCCTCGAGGACTTCGCTGTCGACGGGCTGAAGAAGGCCCATGTCGGCGGCGCGGGCGAGGCGCACGGTGTCCACGGTCAGGAAGACGTCGGCGGGGCTGTTCTCGCCCTCGGCCTCCATCCGGGCGATCAGTTCGTCGGCGTTCCCCTCGATGCGGTTGATCGTGATGCCGGTCATCTCGGTAAAGTCGGAGTAGAGCCGCTCGTCGGTGTCGTAATGGCGCGAGGAGTAGAGGTTCAGCTCCTGCGCCTGCGCGGCGGTGAGGGTGGATGCGGCGATCGTCGTTCCGAGAAGGGCCGCGAGAGTGCGTGTCATGGGACGCTCCCTGTTTGAGTTCCAATTACCCGACCGTTTTAGTCAGGGCGCGCTGGTCTTGTTTCCCAGATGGAGCGGGCAGTCAAGAAATTCCGACAAATTAAATCGGGTTTCGACTGCATCTTGCTGCCGCAGGCGCTTGCGGGCAGTGTCGCGCGGCCGTCCGGGGGGGGAGACATGCGCGCCGGCATCGCGTTCCTGATCGCAGCCTATGTCCTGAGCCAGTTCTATCGCGCCTTCCTCGCGGTGCTCGCGCCCGCGCTCGAGGCCGATCTCGGCGCCACCACCGGGGATCTCGCGCGGGCCTCGGGCCTCTGGTTCGTGGCCTTCGCGGCCATGCAATTGCCCGTGGGCTGGGCGCTTGACACGATCGGGCCAAGGCGCACGGCCTCGGTCCTTACGCTTGTCGGTGCCGCCGGGGGCGCCACACTTTTCGCCGCGGCGCAGACGCCGGGGATGATCGTGGCCGCCATGATCCTGATCGGCATCGGCTGCGCGCCCGTCCTGATGTCCACCTACTACATATTCGCCCGGACCCTGCCCGCCGCGGTCTTCGGCACGCTCGCGGGCGTGACGGTCGGAATCTCGTCGCTGGGCAACATCCTGTCGGCCGCACCCATGGCCTGGGCCATCGCCACCTTCGGCTGGCGCGAGACCGTGGCGGGCTTCGCGCTCCTGACGGCGGTCATCGGGATCGGCATCGCCATCCTCGTCCGCGACCCGCCCAAACCGCAGGGCGAGCCGCGCGGATCGCTCCTCGACCTGCTCGCCATGCCCGCTCTCTGGCCGATCCTCGTGATGATGTTCGTCTGCTATGCCCCCGCGGCCGGCATCCGTGGTCTCTGGATCAGCCCCTATGTCGCCGATGTCCACGGCGCCACGCTTGCCCAGATCGGGACGGCGACGCTGGCGATGGGCCTTGCCATGGTGGCGGGCAGCTTCGCCTACGGCCCCGTCGACCGCTGGACGGGCAGCCGAAAGCTCCCGATCCTTGCCGGCAACCTCGGCGTGGCGCTCCTGCTCCTCGTCTTCTGGATCGCACCGCCACAGGCCTTCGGGGCCGCGGTCGCGCTCTTTGCGCTGACGGGCTTTCTCGGCGCCTCCTATCCCATCGTCATCTCGCACGGGCGCAGCTTCCTCCCCGTTCACCTGACCGGGCGGGGCGTGACGCTTCTCAACCTCTTCGGCATGGGCGGGGCGGGCGTGATGCAGTTCGTCTCGGGACCCGTGCAGTCCGGCCTCGCCGAGACGCGGGCGCCCCTCGACGCCTACGGCGCGCTGTTCGGCGGCATCGGGCTTTGCGTCCTCCTGGGCTGCGCGATCTACGCCTTCAGCCGCGACAGCGCGTCCTGACCGGCAACCGCCGCACGGCCCGCGCGTTTCCGGCCCGAACCGCGGGGAGACGAAGCATGGCGCAGGCGAGGAAGTCCGGCCCCGACCCGTGAGTGAAGGTGAAGGACGACCTGATCGACGCGCTATCGGACTGATCGCGGTCCGGGCGGCAGGGCGGCCTTTTCTCCCGGCACGCCATGCGATATGCGCCGCGCACCGCATCCGGGAGGACCGACAAGATGGGTTACCGAGTCGTCGTCGCCGGCGCCACGGGCAACGTGGGCCGCGAAATGCTGAACATCCTCGCCGAG
>CAZUVG010000539.1:0-2279 GCA_964623765.1 uncultured Roseicyclus sp. | reverse complement strand
AGCCCGGCCAGCCACAGGTAGCCGGTTCCGGCGGCCACGGCGATGGCCACGCGGGGCAACACGGCGCGCCGGTCTCCCTGTCCGACCTCGGCCAATCCGCGATGAAGCCCGAAGGTCAGCCCCCCGCCGATGAGCAGAAGGGCGGGGGCGGCCGGAGTGCCGTGCGCCCTGAGGGCGCCGATGACGGCGATAGCGATCCCGGCCAGCACCGGGGGGGCCGCGCGCCGCGCGAGATTCAGGACCATGCCCCGCCGCCGTGCCGGCCGCTCTCCGATCACGCGGCGCATCCAGGTCAGCGCCGAGAGCGCGGCAAAGGCACACAGCGCCACGCCAAGCGCGGTGAGCGCGTGGGTGATGGTCATGCGGATCCCTCCTTCATATGCCGGTGAGTGAGAATGCCGATGGCCAGCGAGGCCAGCACGCAGGCGGTGAAGAGCCAGAGGCCCCATGCCGTTTCCACGCGGCCGACCGCTATGCCCTTGGCGAGCGTCACGTAGACCGCGATCAGGAAGACGTCGGCCATGGCCAGCCGGCCGGCGATCTCGAGGGCGGGCAGGAGCCGCGCGGGCAGGCGGGCGGCATGGCAGAGCGCGAGCAGCAGCGTCTTGCCGATCGGCAGGATCAGAGCGAAGAATGCGACGATGGCGGCAAGGCCCTGCTCGCCCGAACTCCAGAGGCGTTCGAGGCCAGACAGGATCGATATCTCCTCGAGCCCGAAGAAGGGCAGGAGCCCCGCCCGCAGGAGCGGGGCCGTCCATGCGAGCGGGAACAGCACGAGCAGCGCGAGGTTCAGCGCGACGAGCATGCGCGGGAAGGTGATGCTGACCATGGTCCGTGTCTTGCGCCGATCCTGCCCTCCCCGCAAGCGGCACTGGCAGGGAAGGGCTGTCTGCCCCGCGATGGTTTTCCTGCCGGGATGGCAAATCTGCCGCGCCTGCGAGGGGCGTTCCGGCAGGACGCGACGGCACCGGGCGGACGAGGGCGGCTGCGGCGCGGGTCGCGCGACCGGGCACGCCGGTCAGGGATCCCCTTCGTAGCGCCGGGCGTAGCGGGCGCCGAGCGACGTCAGGATCTCGTAGCCGATCGTGCCTGCCGCCTCGGCCAGCGCGTCGACGCCCTGGGCGGGGCCGAGGATGTCGAGCGTCTCCGGCACCTCCTCCAGCCCGGTCACGTCGACGGTCAGCAGGTCCATGGAGACCCGGCCGGCGAGCGGGCAGGGCGTGTCGCCGGTCAGAAGCGTCCCGCGGTTCGACATGGCCCGGATCAGCCCGTCGGCATATCCCGCCGATACGGTGGCGATCCGCGTGGGGCGGGTCGCGGTGAAGCTGCAGCCGTAGCCCACGAACTCGCCCGGTTCCACGTCACGCACCTGGATCACCGGCAGCGACAGGCGGACCACGGGGCGGGCCTCGGCGAAGGGCAGCCCGCCGTAGAGGCCGATGCCCGGGCGGGTCAGCTCGAAATGGTAGTCGGGCCCGAGCAGGATGCCGCCCGTCGCCGCGAGCGAACGCGGCACGGCCATGCCGTCGGTCATCTGCCGGAAGGCGTCGAGCTGGGCGGCGTTGGCCGGATGCCCGGCGTCGTCGGAGCAGGCAAGATGGCTCATCACGAGGCGCAGCGGGCCGGCCTCGGCCTCGGACCGCAGGGCGGACCAGTCGACGGGCTCCATCCCCAGCCGGTTCATGCCGCTGTCCAGCTGGATGCCGTAGGGGTGGCCGGGCAGGGCCTCGCGATGGCGGGCGAACTGCTCGGGGCTGTTGAGCATCGGCACGAGGGCCGCGTCGCGGATGGCCTGCGCGTCGCCGGCCATGTGCCCGGAGAAGACGCAGATCTGCGGCTTCTCGCCCAAGGCGCGGCGCAGGACCCCGCCTTCCCCGGCCTGCGCCACGAAGAAGCGCCTCGCGCCTGCGGAGGCCAGCGCGCGCGCCACGGCAACGGCGCCGAGCCCGTAGCCGTCGGCCTTGACCACCGCCGCCGTTTCGCAGGCGGTCATGGCGTCGAGTGCTCGCCAGTTGGCGACGACGGCGTCCAGGTCGATGCGGAGCGTTCCGGTTCCCATTGCGCCTGTGTCGGGGCTGGCGCGCACGGGGTCAAGCGGGTTCGCGGCGGGGTCGCCCAGAGAAACCCATTGCGTTGATCGGGCCAAGGATCCGGTATGCGGACAGCGCGGCCACTTGACCTTCGTCATGGATTTGGCCCGGACCCGCGGTCATCCTGCATCGGCGTGTCCGCGCGCCCTAGCCGGCCCCGAGGAACTGGAACACCGTCCGCTGAAGCGT
>CAZUVG010000538.1:1424-2286 GCA_964623765.1 uncultured Roseicyclus sp. | reverse complement strand
TTCCGCCCGAACACCGACCAGCACGACTACGACGTGAAGATGCGCAACGTCGTGCGCTTCCTCGAGAGCGGCGACAAGGTGAAGGTGACCCTGCGGTTCCGCGGCCGCGAGATGGCGCACCAGAACCTGGGCCGCGATCTGCTGCAGCGGGTCGCCGAAGACGTGAAGGAAATCGGCAAGGTCGAGAACATGCCGAAGATGGAGGGCCGTCAGATGATCATGATGATCGGTCCCGTCACGAAATGAGCGACGCCCGAGCGCCCACCGGATGGGAGGCGCGCTACGCCACACCGGACTATCTTTTCGGTACCGAGCCCTCCGCCTTTCTCGTCGATCATGCCCATCTGCTTACGTCCGGAGCGACGGCCCTTGCGGTCGCCGACGGCGAGGGGCGCAATTCGGTCTTCATGGCGGAGAAGGGGCTCGCCGTAACGGCGATGGAATATGCGCCCACCGCGCTGGCGAAGGCGCGGCGGCTGGCGCGGGACCGCGGCGTCGAGGTCACCTTCGTCGAGGCGGACGTTCTGGCCCGGGACTGGGGCGGCCCCTGGGACCTGGTCGTGGCGATCTTCATCCAGTTCGCGGGACCGGAGGACCGCGCGCACCTCTTCGAAAAGATGCGCGCGGCGCTCGCGCCCGGCGGCCTGCTGCTGCTGCACGGCTACACGCCGGAGCAGGTGGGCCGCGGCACGGGCGGCCCCCCGAACCCAGAGAACATGTATACCGAGCCGATGCTCGCCGAGGCGTTCGACGGCTGGGAGATCCTCGAGAACCGCGCCTACGAGCGCGACATCCGCGAGGGCAAGGGGCACGCCGGCCTCTCCGCGCTCATCGACTTCGTCGCGCGCAAACCTGCCTGATT
>CAZUVG010000538.1:0-1414 GCA_964623765.1 uncultured Roseicyclus sp. | reverse complement strand
TGCTGGGCACAGAGATCCAGGTACCCGTCAAGCTTCGGCCCCATCGGCCGGCCCTGATCTCGGCCGCATAGGCCGGCGGTGCACACCGCGCCCGCCCCGGTCTTCTTCTTGGGGACAAATATTCTCGGGGGGTGAGGCGCGGAAACGCGCCGAGGGGGGCAGACAGCCCCCCTGTCTCCGTCCGCAGCCGGCGTTGCGCTCAGCCCCCCGCGCGCCGGGGTTGCGGGCGCGTCGGGATCTCCTTCAGAAGCCCGCCCACGCCCATCGCCGCGATGTCGGCGCCCGTCACCTCGACCCCGCAGGCCACGCGCGCCAGAACCCAGTCCGCGCCGTTGAGCGCAGGCGATCGTGCACAGCCCGGCAGGCCGATCACCGGCCGCCCGCCCTGTGCCCCGAGGAAGAGCAGGTTGCCGGGATCGACCGGCATGCCGAAGCGGTCGACGTGGCCGCCTGCCTGACGCACGGCCTCGGGGGCCACGTCCGCCGGGTCCGAGGTGGCGGACCCCGTGAGGATCAGCAGCAGGTCGCCCCGGGCCGTCCGGATCGCCTGCGCCAGCGGGTCGGTGCGGTGCGGCACGGTCAGCGGGCCGTGCATGGCAAGGCCCAGCGCCTCGAGCCGCGCGGCGATGGCGGGCACCCCCTTTTCGCCCGCGCCGCCGGGGATCTCGGTCACGATGAGCGTGGCGCTGCGCAGCACCGGCCGCGCCAGCCGCACCGCGCCGCGGGCGGCCTCGCAGGCGGCGTCCAGCGCATCGCCCGGCACGGCGTAGGAAATGATCTTGACCGTGCCCGCCATCCCGCCCGCGGCCATCTGCTGGAAGGGGGGCACGGTGGCCAGCGTGATCATCGGGTGCACGGCGTTGAGCGCGTGCAGGCGGTCGCTGTCCATGACGACAACCCCGGCGCCCTGCGCGATCAGGTTGACCCGCCCGGTGAAGGGCGCTGTCAGCCGCAGCCCGGCTGCCCCCGAATCGGGCACCAGCGCCTCTGCCAGCCGCGCGGCGGCGGCATTCTCGTCCACGTCGCCCGGCTCCAGCCGCGCGACGATCACCTCGGCGTGGCCCTCCGCCGCCAGCGCATCCAGGTCGTCCCGGCCCAGCGCCTGGCCCTTCTTCAGCTTGCCGGAGGCAAGACGCACGGAATGCGCCAGCAGCGCGCCCTCCGCCTCGGCCAGCGGGACGGGCCCGAACTTCATGCCCCCTGCCTCAGCACGCGGGTCATCTCGGCCAGGATCGCGACCGCGATCTCGGCGGGCCCCGCCGCCCCGATGTCGAGGCCGACGGGGGCGTGGATGCGCGCGATCTCGGTCTCGCCGGCCTGGTTCACGACGCGGATGAAGGCGTTCTGGACCATGCCGAAATTCTGCTTGCGGCTCTCGGCATCGTGGATGGTGACCGAGAAGACCAGCTTCTTG
>CAZUVG010000537.1:0-2290 GCA_964623765.1 uncultured Roseicyclus sp. | reverse complement strand
CCCCAGGTCGACCGTACTCGACAGTATAGCGACTCAGCGAAGTGCCGACAAGCGGGACACAGCTCACTCCTCCTCGAATCCCGCCTGCTCGAACCTCAGGTCGGCCGCGTTCTGGCCGACCACGCGGCGAACGTGGTCCGGGAAACCAGAATCGAGGTGTGCCTCAATATCCAGGCTGACCTTCACGTGGGCACCGGTCGCGCTCAGGTGACTGAGGACCTCTTCCAGAATCGTTCCCATCTGGGTCGATGCCCGTTGGGGGTCCAGTGAAACCGTGCCGAAAAAGCGTCGATGCGGGCGCGCCGTCAGTGACGGCGTTGCTCGGCGCGTATCCGAGATCGTGCCTGTATCGACTCGGTCGCCACCGCCACCCGCGCCGTCATCCGAGTCCTCGCCGGCGGAGAGCTTGCGCATGATCTCGGCGATCCACGCCGGAGCATACGGGATGTCCTTGCGCAATCGGCGGCGGTCGGCCTTCGATATCCGATCACTGATTCGGGACACCGTTTCGGCAGTCACCTGATCCTTCCCCATATGACGCAGCGCCTGGATCACGAGGCCGCTGATCCGGCCGGCGGTCGCCATGGATCGCGGCGTCGTCTTCTTCAGGACGATTCGTCGGCTTCCCACCACGACCTCGCGGGACCGGCCTTCGGTCAGATAGACGATCGTCGTGGGAACCTGCGACGAGAGTCCGAGCAGGTTTGCCGCGTACGCTCCTGCAGGCTGCAATCGGACTGCATCGCGGCCGGCCAGCGCACGGGCGATCTGGTCGTTCGATGGCTCGAGCTCTCCGAGGTCGGGGTCGGTCCGGGGATAGTAGTAGAGCCCTCGCGCCAGCGTCGTAATGACACCGGCCTGCTTGTAGCGTTTCAGGGCCGATGCTACGGCGTCACGACTCCCCAGAGACGCGAGATGCTTCGGAGTGAGGACCCAACCACGCCCGTGCCCTCGAATGGTCTTAATTACTTTATGGTCAACGGTTTGATCACTCATCTATTACGGCTTCGCTGACACAATAATGATATCATATTTGTGTCAGGTCAACCCTCAAAAAGTTCCTGTTCGCGGGCGGTTCCCGGGATTTGCTGCGCCTTGAGAGCGATGGACGGGAGCGCGGCGATGAGACGGTTATACCCGAGCGCCTCATCGGCCCACCCGTTGCGCTCGCACGTGTTGTAGAGGCGGTAGCAGAGGTCGCGCACGCGCTGGCCCGGAAGCAGGTCCTCAAGCAGAATCACGGAGAACCGCCCCGCTTTCGGAGGAGAGAATGGACATCACGGTGCCAGAGTATACCGGGATGTCCGGGAACGCAAACCGGGGGCTGCTGCCCGTGCAGAGCTGGTTCGGCCGCCGAAAGCGAATACGATGCTCTGGGCAAGGAGCACCGCCCGCCCCCTGCCGAACCCGCGCTCGATGCAGTACCTTCCTGACGAGAGGCCGATGGACGCAGGGAACGACATCACGAAGGACGAACAGCGCCGCCTCCGCCGCCTCGAACGCGAGGCCCGACGGGAGGCGCGACAGCGGCGCGCCGCACGCGGCGCCGAGCGTGTGCCGACGTCGCGCGACCGCGCCGCCGGCGCGCGCACGCTGCGCACGCGTTTCCTCCGCGCGACGGCGATCGGCGTGGCGGCGCTGCTCGGGGTGTCCATCCTGATTCCGCCCTTCCTCATTCCGGTCGCCGGCACGACGACCTCGCGCTTCTTCATCCGGACCGCACCGGATTCGCGGCGGCTCTTCGACTTCGAGCACCACACCGGCGTCGACATCGCGGCACCCACGGGTACGCGCGTGGGTGCGACGCGGTCGGGACGCGTCATCGCGACCGGAAGCGACCCGTCGTACGGCCGCTACGTGGACGTGCGTCACCTCTTCGGGTGGGTTACGCGCTACGCGCACCTCTCACGGGTGAACGTTCGGGAGGGCCGGTTCGTCCTGCGGGGGGCAAAGGTGGGCGAGGTCGGCGAGACCGGTCGTGTCACCGGCCCGCACCTGCACTTCGAGCTCCGGATCGCCGGGCGCGCGTACCCGCCGGGGCTCTTCCTCGTGTTCCACGGTATCCGGCGGTCCATCTTCGGCGGCGGCTGACCGCGCGCCTCGCGCCGGCGATCCACACGCCGGCCGCGTCGCTACTCCCCGTCTTCCTCGGCCTCGTCCGGGCCGCCATCTGCATCCTCCGGAGTCACCTCTTCGGTGGGTCGCCTTACGATCCGCCGGTAGATCTCCTGGCCCGATCGATACAGCACGAGCGAGGAGTTCTCGCGCACCTGGTACGGCACGGAGAGCT
>CAZUVG010000536.1:0-2300 GCA_964623765.1 uncultured Roseicyclus sp. | reverse complement strand
GAGAAGCTCGTCGAGGCCGACGACGTTCAGAAAGGTTTCCTGCTGGCCCGCGAAGCTCGCGTCGGGCAGGTCTTCCGCCGTGGCCGAAGAGCGCACCGCGACGGACGGCTCGTCCTTGCCGGTGCGCCTGGCGAGTTCGGCATAGGCGTCGCGAATGGCCTTCTCGGTATCTTCGGGCCAGTCGCCGTCGAGGATCGTCTGGCGGATCTTCGTTCCCGTCTGCTGCAGGGTCGCCTTGCCCGCATCGAGCCGGTCCATCGCCTCGCCGATCACGTCGTAGAGGTTGTTGGCCTTGATGTAGCGCCGGAACGCGTCGGCGCTCGTGGCGAAGCCTGGCGGCACGTCGATGCCTTTCTCGCCAAGTTCGCGCACCATTTCGCCCAGCGAGGCGTTCTTGCCGCCAACGATGGCGACGTCTCCGATCGACAGTTCCTCAAACCAGATGACGTCCTGGTCCTTGACCGATGTTGCGTCCTTAGCTCCCATGTCGGGTCCTCCTTCGCGCGGTTCCGGGTCAGCTTCCAAGTCTCACGACAAAGCGTGCTGCGCCTTGACACGCATCAAGGCCGGTCCGGCAGGAGCGTTTCACTCTGGACCCGTCGCAATCGGAGGAGCCGCGATGCAGCACGACCTTGCCACACTGATCTCGCGCCTGGAAACGGAACCGGGCCTGCCGGACGAGGAGGTCGCCGGCATCGTCGATGTCGTCGAGCGCGCGTTCCCCGACCGGCGCACCTTCGCGGACGCCCGGCGCCGGACCCTGGGATCGAGCGACGCGCTGCTCCGTCTCGTCGCCGAGGCGCTCCCGACATGGTCGATCCACATCACCGGGCATTCGGCCACGGTGGCCGGCCGGTGGACCTGCACGATCCGCGAGACCGGCGTCAGGGACGACGACGAGCTGATCGGCGTGGGCAAGGCCGAGACCCTGCCGCAGGCGCTCCTCGCGGCGCTTCTGAAGATCATCGAGCTGAGGGGCGTCGCCTGAAGACGCGGCGCGGGGAAAGTTGCATGGAATGGCGTCAAACCGCCGTTGTCTCAGGCCAATGGCGCCTCCCGGTCTTGTCAGGGGGCCCGCGATGTTCCACCTGAAGTCCCATGGCGCGCGATGACAGAGACATGAACGGCCCCAAGGCCGACGCGCAGATCGGCGGTCTCGACGACGATCGCGGCTCCGGGCGGTCGAAGTGGATCGCGCTGGCTCTGATCGTGGCGCTCGTTGTGTGGATGGGCAGCGGGTACATCCTGCCCGGCGACACCGACGAGCAATCCGATGAAGCCGCCGTGTCGCCGGGCCCGGTCACGGTCGCGGTCCGCGACTCCACCGCCGACGTGATCCAGCAGTTCCTCCGGGCCGAAGGTCAGACGGAGCCGCAGCGGCAGACCGGCATTCCGGCGCAGACCTCGGGCGAGATCGCGGAAGTGCGGGTTCGGCGGGGAGCGGACGTCGCCGCGGGCGAGCTGATCGCGCGGATCGCGGCCGGCCAGCGGGCGGCCAATCTCGAACAGGCGCAACAGGATCTTCAGCGGGCGCGTCGCGAGTTCGAGAACGCGCAGACGCTGCTCGACCGTGGGGTCGGGACGGTCGACCGGCTCGTGCAGGCCCGGGCGGCGCTGGCGGGGGCGGAGGCGCAGCTTTCCGCGGCGGAAGAGGCGATGGAGGATCTGCGCATCACCGCGCCCTTCGCGGGCCGGATCGAGCGGCTCGCGATCGAGGAAGGCGAATTCATCCAGGCCGGCGCCTCCGCCGCCGAGATCGTCGACCTGCGGCCCCTGAAGGTCCGAATCCAGATCCCCCAGCAGGCGGTCGGGACGCTCCGCGAGGGCCAGACGGCGGAGGTGACCTTCATCACCGGAGAGACCCGCGAGGGCGAGGTGGTCTTCGTGGGGTCGAGCGCCGACACGGAGACGCGCACCTTCGAGGCGGAGATCGAGGTGCCGAACGAGGACGGCGCGATCCCCGCCGGGATCAGCGCGCGCGTGCGCCTGCCCACGGAAACCGTGGAGGGACACTTCGTCTCGCCGGCCGTCCTGTCGCTCGACGCGTCCGGCACGCTGGGCGTGAAGACCCTCACCGACGACGATACGGTCGAGTTCTACCCCACCGAGATCGTCCGTGCCGAGACCGACGGCGTCTGGGTCAGCGGGCTGCCCGAGACGGCGCGGATCATCACGGTGGGGCAGGGGTTCGTGAGCGAGGGCGAGGAGGTGGCCGCGCGCGACGAATCCGAACTCGGCATCGGCCGTGTCAGGAACCTGCCCGACGTCGTCGAGAGCGAGCCATGAAGGGGATCATCGAC
>CAZUVG010000535.1:0-2308 GCA_964623765.1 uncultured Roseicyclus sp. | reverse complement strand
GGTCGATCTCGCAGCGCTGGTGGTGCATGTAGCCCATCTCCACCAGCTTCTTGAGGTTGTAGCTGACGTTGGAGCCCTGGTAGTAGCCGCGCGTCTTCAGCTCCCCCGCCGTGACCTCGTTGTCGCCGATGTTGAACAGCAGGAGCGCCTGGACCGCGTTGATGTCGAGGATGCCCAGCCGCTCGAACTCGTCCTTGATGACGTCGAGCAGAAGACGATGCAGGCGCTCCACCAGCGACAGGGACTCGAGATACCCGGCCAGGAATCCGTTCTTGGCCGATGTCGCGAGGGGCGCGTGCATGCTCATGATGGTCTCCGAAACGCTGTCTTGAGGCGGAGACTGGCGAAGGAACGGAAAAATTCCGTTAAAGGCGCAGCGATGCGTGTTCCGCCCTGATCCGCTCCAGCATCGGCGCCAGGTCGCGCGGCGGCTCGGCCTGGCCCGAGACCCAGGCGTAGAGGTCCTGGTCGGCCTCGGCCAGCACCGCCTCGAAGGAGTCGAGCGTGGCATCGTCGGCGGCGTCCAGATGCGCCGCTGCCCAGCCGCCGAGGATCAGGTCCATCTCCTTGATCCCCCGGTGGGCCGCCCGCATCCTCAGCCGCTTGAGCCGGATCTCCCGCGTCTCCGCCATGGCCGTCTCAGACCCCGGGCTGGGACAACGCGAGGCGCAGCCGCTTCTCCAGCCGCGCCGTCTTCTCCGAAAGACGCGCCTGCTCCACCTTGAGCGTGCGCATGTCGGCGAGGATCTGGGCAAGATCCTCGGGCAGGTCCTGGTGCGTCACGGGCCCCTCCAGACCGTCGCCCTCCCCGTTCAGGAGCCACATGATCGACACGCCCATGATGCCGGCAAGCATCTGGAGGCGGTTGGCCCGCGGTTCGGAACGGTCGTTCTCCCAGGCGCGGATGGTCTTGACCTTCACGCCCAGCCGCTTGGCCAGTTCAGACTGGCTCAGGCCCGACGCCTCGCGCGCACCCGTCATGCGGTCGCCGAAGGTCGTGGCCTCCGCGTCGTACCAGCCAGGCGCCTCGGCGGTGATTCCCTCGATACCTTCTCCTTCCGGCGCCACCGCGCCGATCCCGGTCTCTTCGCCATTCCTGGACATGTCGCCTCCCTCGGGGCAAGGCCGCTTGATCGCGGCGCGGGGGCACCCTAAGCATGGCCCCGTGCCATGTAAACCGGTCCCCCGAAAGCGGCGGACCGGACAAGAACCGGAGCGACCCGATGCCCTTCCTTTCCGACACGCTGGCGCGCGTCAAACCCTCGCCGACCATCGCCGTCTCGAACCTCGCGGCGGAACTCAAGGCGAAGGAGCAGGACGTCATCGGCCTCGGCGCGGGCGAGCCGGACTTCGACACGCCTCAGAACATCAAGGACGCCGCCGTCGCCGCCATCGCCGCGGGCAGGACGAAATACACCGCCGTCGACGGCATCCCGGAACTGAAGCAGGCGATCTGCGACAAGTTCCGCCGCGACAACGGCCTCGACTACGCGCCCGCGCAGGTCACCGTGGGCACGGGCGGCAAGCAGGTGCTCTACAACGCCCTCATGGCGACGCTGAACCCCGGCGACGAGGTGGTCATCCCCGCGCCCTACTGGGTAAGCTATCCCGACATGGTGCTGCTGGCCGGCGGCGAGCCGGTGATCGCGGAGGCTCAGGCTCAGACCGCCTACAAGCTCACCCCCGAGCAACTCGAGGCCGCGATCACGCCGAAGACGAAGTGGTTCATCTTCAACTCGCCCTCGAACCCCACCGGCGCGGGCTACACGGCCGAGGAGCTGAAGGGCCTGACAGACGTCCTGATGCGCCACCCCCATGTCTGGGTCATGTCCGACGACATGTACGAGCACCTCGTCTATGACGGGTTCGAGTTCGCCACCCCCGCGCAGGTGGAACCCGCCCTCTACGACCGCACGCTGACCGTCAACGGCGTCTCGAAGGCCTACGCGATGACCGGCTGGCGGATCGGCTACGCGGCCGGCCCCGAGGAGCTGATCCGCGCGATGCGCAAGATCCAGTCGCAGTCGACATCCAACCCGTGCTCCATCAGCCAGTGGGCCGCGGTCGAGGCGCTTTCGGGTCCGCAGGACTACATCGCGACGAACAACGAGACCTTCCGGCGGCGCCGCGACCTCGTCGTGTCGATGCTGAACGAGATCGAGGGCGTCTCCTGCCCGGTGCCCGAGGGCGCGTTCTACGTCTACCCGTCCATCTCCGGCCTGATCGGCAAGACGTCGCCGGCAGGCACGAAGATCGACACGGACGAGTCCTTCGCCACGGCACTGCTGGAGGAGAAGGGCGTGGCCGT
>CAZUVG010000534.1:0-2310 GCA_964623765.1 uncultured Roseicyclus sp. | reverse complement strand
CATATGAGCCCGCGGCCGATTTAGTCGCGGGGTACGGGAGGCCGGCGAGCCAGCGCGAACGAAGACGACAATTTCGGCTTTGCCACGAGCAATCCAGCTGCCGACGCCGAGGATGCGCCGCATGGATGGAGGACGGATGTTGCAGATGCCAGCGCAAGCCATCGCGCGAGACGAGGTATCCCCAGGGCTGCCGCAAACCGACGAGGACGGGCTGTTCGAGATCCGCCTCGAATCCCTGGGCGGCTTCGGCGCGCATCTGGCGGGCAAGATGCTCGCCGAGGCGGCCGTGCTGCACATGGGCCTCAACGGCGCCCATTTCTCCTCCTACGGCTCGGAGAAGAAGGGCTCGCCGATCAAGTCCTTCGTCCGCCTCGCCGCGGCGGGGGACCGGGTCCGGACCTCGGCGCCGGTCGAGCGCCCGTTCGTCGTCGCCGTCTTTCTCGACAGCCTCCTGAACGACCCGGCGATCCTGAGCGGGCTGCGCTCGGGCGGCATCTTGATCGTCAACACGACGAAGTCGCCCGAGGAAATCCGCGAACAGCTCGATTTCCATCACGACACGCTCGCCTGCCTCGATGCGACGAACATCGCGCTCGAGGAGAAGACCCGCGTCAACACCGCGATGCAGGGCGCGCTCGCCGCCATGATCCCCTTCTTGTATGTCGCGGCCGTGCGCGAGGTGCTCGCGACCACCTTCGAGCGCAAGCACGCCAGCATCATCGAGACGAACCTGCGCACCTTCGATCGCGGCGCCAGCGAGGTTCGCGTGGATCGCCGTGATCCGGCACCCGAGGGGCGTGACGTCATCACCGTCGATCCCAAATGGGGCTATCTCAACGGGCCCATCGGTGGCGTCGTGGCCGATCCCGGCAACACCATCGTCAAGAACCTGGCGGGCTCGCGCACGGGCCGCATCCCGGTGTTCCACGAGGATAAGTGCATTCACTGCGGTCTCTGCGACATCGCGTGCCCTGACAACACCTTGGCCTGGGACATCGTCCATCTCGAGGACGAGACCTGGCAGACGCGGATGCGGGGTGTGGACTATCAGTACTGCAAGGGCTGCGGAGCATGCGTCGACACGTGCCCGACCGGCGCGCTGACGAGCGAACGTGAGACGCCGGGCTTCGCCGACGCACACACCGTTCCGCTCGACTGGTCGCCGCGGGTGGTCGACGGCAAGCGGCGGCACGAGCCGAGCTAGGCCGGCAAGCGCCCAAACGGACTTTCGGCCGATCAAATCGCGTAAGGGGGTACATCGTGGCCGTTGCTCATCCAACTTTGGTTCGTGATCCCGTCGGCACAGAGCTCGCGCAGAGGACGGCGTTCCTCGGCGGCAACGAGTGCGCGGCGCAGGCCGCGACCGATGTCAACTTCCACGTCATGGGCTACTTCCCCATCACGCCCTCGACCGAGATCGCACAAGTTCTCGACGAGAAGTTCGCCAACGGTGAGCACACCATCAAGATGATCTCGGCGGACGGCGAGCACGGCGCCGCCGGTATCTGCTACGGCGCCAGCATCGGCGGCGGACGAGTTCTGAACGCGACCAGCGCCAACGGTCTCCTTTACGCCATCGAGCAGTTGCCGGTGCAGGCGGGCACGCGCTCGCCGATGGTGCTGAACCTGATCACCCGCGCCGTGAGCGGGCCGCTCGACATCCTCTGCGATCACTCCGATCTCTACTACACGCTGAACACCGGCTGGCTCATCCTCATGGCCCGCGATCCGCAGGCCGTGTACGACATGAACCTGATCGCGGTCCGGCTCGGCGAGCATCTCGACATTCGCCTGCCGGTGATCGTGGCCTCGGACGGCTTCTTCACGAGCCACCAGAAGCGCCGCGTCCAGGTGTTCAGCGATTCCGAGGCCCTTCGTGACCAGTTCCTGGTCCCGACCGAGCCGCCCTACCACGCCCTCGACCCGCGCAATCCCGTCACCTTCGGGCCGTACATGAACGACCCGGACATGATCAACAACAAGTACCAGCTCCACCACGCCATGCAGGCGGCGATGCGCGAGCTGCCGAAGCTCTACGCGGAATACGCGGCGCTCTCCGGGCGGCACTACTCGATCGTCGAGAGCTATAAGGCGGAGGACGCCGACGTCGTCTTGTTCCTTTTGAACTCGGCGGCAGAGACCGCGAAGGACGCGGTCGACCGCATGCGCGCCAAGGGTGCCAAGGTCGGTGTCGTTTCGCCCAACCTGCTCCGGCCCTTCCCCGTCGACGAGATCAAAGCGGCGCTATCGAACGCCAAGGTGATCGTAATTGGTGATCGCGCCGACAGCTATGGCGCCAACGGCGGCAAC
>CAZUVG010000533.1:0-2315 GCA_964623765.1 uncultured Roseicyclus sp. | reverse complement strand
TCTTCGGCTTCGACGGCATCGAGACGGACGGGCTGATCCGCTTCAAGAGCCGCGGACGCGCCCCGAGCGCCACCATCGGTGCCGACGACCTTGTGACCGAGGGCGAGCAGGCCAGCGAGGACATCGAGTTCAACCGCGCGCAGGAGACCGAGCTGCCGCAGGCCCTGAAATGGGCCACCACCCGCGCCGACGAGGAATACGACACCGCCATGGTCGAGGCGCGGCGCATCACGGTCGAGGCGGCCCGCGTGACCGCGGAGAGCTTCCCCTTCGCCGCGTCCACGGAGGAGAGCGAGCGGCAGGCCCGCCGGGCGCTGTTCGAGGCTTGGGCAGGCCGGGAGGACGCCACCTTTTCGCTGGCACCCAGCCGGCTCGCGCTGGACGCGGGCGACGTGCTCGCGCTCGAGCATGACGATCGCGTGGTCGATTTCCGGGCGACCGGGATCTCCGACGCCGCCGCGCGCCGGATCGCGGCCGTGAGGCAAGACCGGGAGGCGTATGATACGCCGCCGGGCGCACCGCGCGTGGCCTCGGTCGGAGCCGCGACCGTCTACGGAGCCGGGCTTTACGAGTTCCTCGAGCTACCCGCGCTGATCGACGGCGACGTGCCGCACCGGCCCATCCTCGCGCCATGGGCGAAGCCGTGGCCGGGCGAGATCGCCGTCTATCGGTCGCTGTCGCAGGACGGCTGGGCGTTTTCGAGCACCACCAGCCGCAGGGCCGTCCTGGGGGAGCTGAAAACCGACCTGCCGGCCGGGCCGGTGTCGCGCTTCGATCTGGCCTCCGCGCCCGAGATCGAGATCAAGGAGGGCACGCTGGCCAGTGTCACGGATCTCGAGCTGTTCCAGGGCGCGAACGCCTTCGCCGTCCAGACCGCGCCTGACGCATGGGAGGTGATACAGGCAGGCACGGTCACGCTGGTCGGGCCGCGCCGCTACCGCCTGTCGCGGCTGCTGCGCGGGCAGCGCGGCACCGAGGCCGCCATGGGCGCGCCGACAGTGGCCGGGGCGCGCGTCGTGAAGCTGGACACCAACCTGACGCGCCTGCCCACCAGCGAGGCGGATATCGGCGTGCCGTGGAATTGGCGGCTCGGGGCGGCGTCCAAGCCGGTCAGCGGCGCGGAATACAGCACGGTCTCGCACACGCCCTCGGGGGCCGGCGTGCGTCCGTTTTCCGTCGCGCATGTCCGGCAGCCGTCGCGCCGCGGGCGCGTGCCCGGCGACCTGACCATCGAGTGGACGCGCCGGTCGCGGGATCTGGCCGCCGACAGCTGGGAGCTTGCGGATGCGCCGATGGCCGAGACTGCGGAGGCTTACGAGGTGGACGTGATGGACGGCGCGACCGTCCTGCGCACCCTGGCATCGAGCGCGCCCTCGGTCGTCTACACGTCGGCTGACCAGACCGCGGATTGGGGCGCACCTCTGGCACCCGGCGACACCCTCGTGATCCGCATCGCGCAGGTTTCCGCGCTTGTCGGTCGCGGCACCATCCGAGAAGTCACCTTGCAATTCTGAGGCCCACCATGAGCGACGAGACCACCCACCTGCTGCTGCCCTTCATTCTGGCCGCGCAGGCTCAGAAGCACGTCACCCACAACGAGGCTCTCCGCGTGCTCGACGGCATCGTGCAGCTCTCGGTGAAGGACCGGGATCTGACCGCGCCGCCGGGCTCGCCGTCCGAGGGCGACCGCTACATCGTGGCCGCGACCGCGACCGGGGAATGGGCCGGATGGGAGGGCGACGTGGCGCTCTGGACCGACGGGGCATGGCTGCGCCTGCCCGCGCGGGAGGGCTGGCGCGCCTGGGTAGAGGACGAGGGCATCCTTCTCGTGCGGGGCGCCTCGGCCTGGACCGGCGGCTTCCTCGCGCAGGGCGGGCTTGTCGACGTGGCGCTGGGAGCGCTGGGCGGAGTGACGGGGATGGGCTCCGTCGACGAGGAGCTGTCCGGGCTGTCCGGTGCCTCGGTGGACACGACCATCGTGATACCGGACCGCGCCATCTGCCTGGGCGTCTCGACGCGGACCGTGACCACCATCACCGGCGCGACCAGCTACGACTGCGGGATCGCGGGCGAGACCGGGAAGTTCGGCGGATCCCTTGGGGTCGCGGCCGGCAGCACGAACAGGGGCGTGATCGGCCCGCAGGCGTTCTACGCGGACACGCCCGTCCGGCTCACGGCCAATGGCAGCGACTTCACCGGCGGCGCGGTGCGGATCTCCATCCACTACCTGCATGTCGGCGTGCCGGACTGATCAAAGGAGGGGCGAGGGCCATGTCGGATTGGGCGGCGGTTTTCGATGCGTGGCCACTGATCGT
>CAZUVG010000532.1:0-2318 GCA_964623765.1 uncultured Roseicyclus sp. | reverse complement strand
AAGCCTATCCCTATCCCGAGCGCGACCCGGCGGAGGAACGCAGGCGCCTCGTCACGGGCTCGCCTTCGCACCCGCTGGAGATCGACCATTTCCTCTTCGCGGGCCGCCGGGACTGGAGCCGGCCGTTCCGGGCGCTCGTCGCGGGCGGCGGCACGGGCGACGCGGCGATCCAGCTGGGGCAGTTCCTGGCGACGGCCGGGCGGGCAGCCGAGATCGTCTACCTCGACCTATCCCGCGCGGCACGGGACGTCGCCGAGGCGCGGGCCGAGGTCCGGGGGCTCACGAACATCGTCTTCCACACCGCCTCGCTGCTCGATGCCGGCGAGTTCGGTCGGTTCGACTACATCGACTGCTGCGGCGTGCTGCACCACCTGCCCGATCCGCAGGCAGGCTTCGGCGCGCTGGCCGCCGCGCTGGCGCCCGGGGGCGGCATGGGCCTGATGGTCTACGCGCCCCACGGGCGATCGGGCGTCTACCCGCTGCAATCCGCCTTCGCGCGGCTTCTGAAGGGGCCGCCCGAGACGCGCCTGCGCGCCGCCCGCGCCATCGCTGCGCGCCTGCCCGAGGGCCATCCCTTCCGCCTGAACCCGCATCTGGGCGACCACGAGCGGAGCGACGCGGGGTTCTACGATCTCCTTCTGCATTCGCAGGACAGGCCCTTCACCATCGCCGGGCTTCTCGATGCCCTCGACGGGGCAGGCCTCGCCATGACCGGAAGCCCGAACGCGCACCTTTACGATCCCGCCCCCATCGTGGGCGACGCGGCCGATCTCTCGGGCCTCGACGGCCGGGCGCGCATGGCGCTGGCCGAGGAGCTTGCGGGCACGATCCGGGTGCACGTGCTCTACGCCGCGCGTGCGGAGGACGGGGAGCGGCCAGAGGCGCGTGTCGCGCGGCCGGGGCCGGGCATGGTGCCGCATGTGCGCGGCGTCCAGCCCCGCGCGCTGGCCGAGGCGCTGTCCAAGGGCGGTGCCATCCCCGTCCGCTCAGCCTCGGGCCGGACCACGGTCCAGGCGCCCCGGGCGCTGGCGCCAATGCTGGCGCGGATCGACGGCCGACGGACGCTCGGGGAGATCGCGCGCGCCACGGGACGGGACTGGTTTGCCGTCGCGCCTGACTGGACGCGGCTGTCGGATGCGCTCGCGTCCTACGGGCTTCTCAACTACTCGGGGTTTCTCCGACGCTGAGGGTCACTCGCCGAAGACGCGGGCGAAGATCGTGTCGACGTGCTTGGTGTGATAGCCGAGGTCGAACTTCTCCTCGATCTGTTCGGGGGACAGCGCCGCCGTCACCTCGGGATCGGCCAGAAGTTCCTCGCGGAAGTCGCGGCCTTCCTCCCAGACCTTCATCGCGTTGCGCTGCACGAGCCTATAGGCGTCCTCGCGGCTGATCCCGGCCTGCGTCAGCGCCAGAAGCACGCGCTGCGAATGCACGAGGCCGCGGAACTTCTCCATGTTGGCGATCATGTGGTCGGGATAGACGACGAGCTTCTCGATCACGCCGGCGAGGCGGTTCAGCGCGAAGTCGAGCGTCACGGTCGCGTCGGGGCCGATCATGCGCTCGACCGAGGAATGGGAGATGTCCCGTTCGTGCCAGAGCGCCACGTTCTCCATCGCGGGCACCACGGCCGCGCGCACCATGCGCGCGAGGCCGGTCAGGTTCTCCGTCAGGACCGGGTTGCGCTTGTGCGGCATGGCCGAGGAGCCCTTCTGCCCGGCGGAGAAGTATTCCTCGGCCTCCAGCACCTCGGTCCGCTGCATGTGCCGGATCTCGATGGCGACGTTCTCGATCGAGCTTGCGATCACGCCCAGCGTGGCAAAGAACATGGCGTGCCGGTCGCGGGGGATGACCTGCGTGGAGATGGGCTCGGGCGAAAGACCGAGTTTCTCGCAGACATGGCTCTCCACCGCGGGGTCGATGTTGGCAAACGTGCCGACCGCGCCCGAGATGGCTCCTGTCGCGACCTCGGCCCGCGCACGCGCGAGGCGCTGCCGGTTGCGGTCCATCTCGGCGTAGAAGCGGGCGAAGGTCAGCCCCATCGTCACGGGCTCGGCATGGATGCCGTGAGACCGGCCGATGCGAACCGTCATACGGTGTTCGTGGGCGCGCTTCTTCAGCGCCGCAAGAAGGCGGTCCATGTCCTCGAGCAGGATGTCGGCGGCGCGGACGAGCTGGACGTTGAACGTGGTGTCGAGCACGTCGGAAGACGTCATCCCCTGGTGGACGAAGCGCGCCTCGTCGCTTCCCACGATCTCGGCGAGGTGGGTGAGGAAGGCGATCACGTCGTGTTTCGTCACCGCCTCGATCTCGTCGATGCG
>CAZUVG010000531.1:0-2319 GCA_964623765.1 uncultured Roseicyclus sp. | reverse complement strand
GCACCCGGAACGCGCCGAAGCCCAGCGCCCGCGCCCGCCGCTCGCAGCGCTCCACCGTCGGGTCGTTCTGGACCTCGGTGGCCGTCGAGGGGTTCAGCATGACGAAGAGCGCCCGCCCCCCCCGGGCGTCCCAGACGCGCGACAGCGTGTAGCGGTAGCGTTCGCAGTCGGAATATTCCGCGACGCTCTCCGCGTCGCCCTTCAGGTGGTGCCGGGTGATCATGCCCGTCTTATGGCGCGGCGGCGCGCCGGTTTGAAGGCGCGGTTTTCCTGAACGGGCAGCCCCTGCATCGGTTCGTCGAGGAAGAGCAAGACGAACTGGCTCCGCCCGCACGCGCCCGACTTCCGGTAGAACGCTGCCAATTGCGCGCACCGTCCCCGGTGCGCCGCTCAGAAGTTGAAGACCCGCTCGGGGTGCAGCTCGCCCGCACGCAGGCGGCCGACCGCGACGGGCTGGCCGTCGAAGGACGCCCAGGCGAGGTCGCCGTATTCCGCCTCGCCCGGCAGCACGTGGCCCGGGTTTCCGTTCCTCAGCCGCGCCGCGCCGTCCTCGGTCGCGCGCAGCTCCGGCAGGTCGGACAGCGCCAGCGCGACGGGCGCCGGCAGCGTGTCGATCTCGGGCGTTCTCGCCAGCCGCTCGATCTCGTCGAGGGCCACCGACGCCTCGATATCGAAGGGCCCGACCCATGTCCGCCGCAGCGCGGTCACATGCCCGAGGCAACCCAGCTTCCGCCCGAGGTCCCGCGCGATGGACCGCACGTAGCCCCCGGCCCCGCAGACGAAGCGCAGCTCGGCATGGTCGGGATCGGGGCAGGACAGGAGCGTCAGCTCGTCCACGTAGAGGTCGCGCGCCTCAAGCTCCAGCACCTCGCCCTCGCGCGCAAGGTCATAGGCGCGCGCGCCCTCGACCTTCACGGCCGAGAACTGCGGCGGGACCTGACGGATATCCCCCCGGAACCCGGGCAGCGCGGCCTCGATCTCGGCGCGGGCAGGCCGGGCGCCGGAGGTTTCGATCACTTCGCCCTCGGAATCGTCGGTCGTCGTCTGCGCCCCCCAGCGCACGGTGAAGTCGTAGCCCTTCAGCGCGTCGCCGAGATAAGCGATGGTCTTCGTTGCCTCGCCCAGCGCTACCGGCAGAAGGCCCGTCGCATCCGGGTCGAGCGTGCCGGCATGGCCCGCCTTCTTCGCGTCGAAGGCCCAGCGGACCTTGTTGACCACCGCCGTCGACGTCGGGCCGGCCGGCTTGTCGACCAGCACCCAGCCCGAGATGTCGCGTCCCTTGCGCCTGCGTCCCATCGCGTCGCCCCGGTTTTGCGTGAAGAAGGCGAGCCTGCTAGCTGCCGCCGTCCCCGGCGTCAACCGCCGCCGGATCGGCCACCACCGTGCCGATGATCGGACCGACCGGAAAGCCGATGTCAGACCGCCCGATCCCCGGCGCATGCAGCCGCGACACGCGCCCGTCGAGAAACAGCGCATCGGGCGTACCGAGCGAATCGCGGAAGAAGCGGGCGAAGTGGTGGAAGTTCACCGCCGTGTCCGAGATCGCGAGGACCATGCGCCGCCCGTCCTCCGAAACGCCGACGCCGTTGCGGATGTTGAGGCTTTCGCTGGTCTCGAGAAACCGGGGATGCAACGCGCCGTCCAGAACCAGCATCGGCCCCGACTGCGTGGCGAAGCGGCAGTCGGGCGCGTCGGCAGCGAAGGAGCGGCTTTCCACCACCCGCGCCCATCCCGCGCCGATGCAGAGCACGCCGTTGGGCAGGAGGCCGAAGTTGCCCGGACCATCGGCGGTTACGATCCGCATCTCCTCCGCCCCCTCTTCGATGTACAGGCCGACGGGGCTGTAGTCGTCGTGGAACATGCCCGCGTTCATGGCGACACCCAGCCTGTGGCCCTCCGGCAGCCCAGCCTCGACGCGCGAGAAGGTGCCGTAGATCTCGCCGTCGCCGTCGCGCAGGAACAGGCGGACGTCGTCCCGGCCCATGTCGATCTCGCAGGCGGTGAAGGGCGCGCCGTCGAACTCGATCCGCTCGCAGGCGGCGAGGCCGGTATCGGGCGCAGCCCAGATCCCGAGTGCGATCAGGGCGCCGCGGATCATGGCTCCTCCCCGTCTCCGGGACCCTCCACATCGCGGCGGACGCGCTCGTCGGCGAACATGCGGCGGGTGTCGTCCATCCGGTCGAAGGTCTCGTCGATGACGAAGCGAAGGTCGGGCGCGTATTTCAGCGTCATTTCCTTCATCACCGCGTGGCGCAACTCCCCCCGGTTCCGCTTCAGCGCCTGGATCGCCTCGTCCCGGTGCCCGCCGCCCAGCGGCAT
>CAZUVG010000530.1:0-2337 GCA_964623765.1 uncultured Roseicyclus sp. | reverse complement strand
GCGCTGGGGCTGACGATGGCCTGCGCGCAGTTCTGCTTCGTCAACGCGATGCGGCGGGCCGACGCGAGTTTCGGGACGCCCTTCTCCTATCTCACGCTGGTCTTCGCGGCCGGCTACGACGCGGCGGCTTTCGGTGTCGTGCCCACGACGCTCAGCGTCACGGGCGCGGCGGTGATCGTGGCAGGCGCGGCCCTCCTCGCCTGGTGCTAATCGGTCAACCGCCGGCAGCCTCCCGCGCGCGGGCCATAGCCGCGTCGGCAGCGGCCTCCACCGGCGGGCCCACCCGGCCCACAGCGCCCGAGTTCACCGCGACGAAAACGGCCACCCCGGCCGCGCGGTCGAGCCGCATCTGCGCGAACCACATGGTGTTCGAACCGGAGTGCCGGAGCACGCCGTCCGACTCGGCCCAGCCCAGGGCATAATCGCCGGGACCTCCCGCGCGGTGCAGCCGCGCCCAGTTCCCGCGCGACAGGTAGCCAGGGTCCGCAAGGCGATGCCTGCGCAGGTAGCGCAGCATGTCCGCGCCCGAAAGGTGCACCCGACCGGCGGGACCAAGCGCCGGGATGTCGTCGGCCCGGGGCCCCGGAGCGACCGGGCGGAGGCCCGCGAAAAGGCCGGCGCGGTGGCCCCGCGGCTGCTCGCCCAGCGGGGGCCCGAAGCCCGCACTCTTCAGCGCCAGCGGCCCGAAGACGTCGCGCGCGACCAGCACCTCCCACGGTGCGCCGCCCGCGGCCTCCAGCATCGCACCCGCGACGGCGTATCCGGCGTTGGAATAGAGAAAACCGCCCCGTTCTCCGGCTGGAGCGCCCGCGAGGACGGCCGCCGCGAATGCGGCACGCGGCCCCTGCCCGATGCGCAGCGTGTCGAGAAGGCGCGCGTTGGCCCGCATCCCCGAGGCGTGGCGGAGAAACTCCTGCAGCGTCACGTCCCGCCATGCCTCGGCCATGCCGGGATGGCGCTCCGCCAGCACCTCGCCTGCCGTCGTCTCCCAGCCGATCCGTTCCGCCTCGACCATCCGGGCGGCGAGCGTCGCCGTCATGGACTTCGTCAGCGATCCGATGTGCCAGAGATCGCCCTCCTTCACCGATGCGCCGCCGACCTGTTCCCGGAGGCCCGCGACGGCACCTTCCGCGCGGTCGGCCGTGGTCCAGCCGACGAAGGCGCCGGGGATGCCGGGATGGTCCGCGAGGCTTCGCGCGATCGCGGCGCTGTCGGCGCCGGCAGGCAGCGGGATGGCGGCGGCGAGAACCGCGCCAAGAAAGGGCAGTCTCATGGCATCGGACGTGGTGCCCACATGCAAGTCGTGCAACCCCGGCCGGCGCCCGCTTGCCACCGTGGCGCCTGCGCATAGAATGGGGCTTTCATCGGGGCGCGGGCATTGCCATATGGCGGGTCTGGAACGGGCCCCGACGGGGCCAGCAACGGGAGATCGGCATGTCCTGGACCGACGAGAGGGTCGAGCTTTTGAAGAAGATGTGGTCGGAAGGCCAGTCCGCCAGCCAGATCGCCAAGGAGCTGGGTGGGGTCACCCGCAATGCCGTCATCGGCAAGGTCCATCGCCTCGGGCTGTCGAACCGCTCGGGCGCCACTGCGACGGGCAACGGAAAGGCCCCGGCCGCCGAACCCGAGGAGACGCCCGCCGTCGCCCCCGGCCCCGCATCTCGGGAAGCTGTCGCGAAGGCGGCGCGGCCCGAGGACGACCCGGCCGAGGCCGGTGCAACCGCCGCCGAGCCCCCGGAGCAGGAGCCGCGTGCGACCAACGTCACGCCGCTGCGCAAGCCGATCGTGCCGGCGGGTCAGCCCCTGCCGCCGCAGCCCTCGGCCAACGAGATCAGCCCCGAGGCGCTTGCCAAGCAGAGCGAGGTGGAAAAACACGCCAAGCGGCTCACGCTGATGGAACTGACCGAGCGGACCTGCAAGTGGCCGATCGGCGACCCGGCGACCGAGGAATTCTATTTCTGCGGCCTGCCGGTGCAGCAGGGCAAACCCTATTGCGAGGCGCATGTCGGCGTGGCCTTCCAGCCGATGAGCAGCCGGCGCGACCGCAAACGCTAGACGGCCCGCCGGGGGTGGCGATCTGGTCAGGCCGGGGGCCGCGATCTGGTCCGCTTCGGATCTGGCTGGCATGGCGTGCTTCGCAACAGCCCTCCGTTCGCCATCCCGCGGTCTGGCGCGGGGCCGAGCCCATTAACGGTCATGGACCCGCCACGGGGTGGACGAAAGCTCCGCTTCAAGGCTGACTCCGGTCGACCGAGGGACCCTGGAAACCGGTTGGAGGCGGGCCGGGCCAGGAAACCGGGGGGCCGCACCGCCGCCGGTCGGCTAAGAGCCCGACCC
>CAZUVG010000529.1:1965-2338 GCA_964623765.1 uncultured Roseicyclus sp. | reverse complement strand
GGTGGTCTGAAGGATCGGATGGGCCTGCAGCAGGTCCGCAGCCCCGACATGCCCCTGCGTCATGGCGCGACACTCTACCGCATGCGGCGCATGTTTCAAGCTTGAAGCGTTTCCCCCAGACGGATTCGCTTTCCGGATAACGGCCCGTCGGGCGGCCTGCGATAGTGCCGGTGGGTGCCGCGACTGCCGTCGCGGTCGCCCCACATCAGGAGGGAAACATCATGCAACAGGGAATCACCCCGGCCGCCGAAGGGCTCGAAGGCAGAAGCTGGAATGTCGTCGGCCACACCTACACGCCAAAGCTGCTCAGCCCCAACGCCTTCATCTGGCATGCGCATGTCCCCGACGGCACCTTCGTGCCGCCGCACGTGCA
>CAZUVG010000529.1:0-1955 GCA_964623765.1 uncultured Roseicyclus sp. | reverse complement strand
GGCGGCCGAGCCCTACGGCGACAAGGCCTGGAACGTGGTGGGCCACACCTACACCCCGAAACTGCACTCCGATTCCGTGTTCATCTGGCACGCGGTCATCCCCGATGGCACCTTCGTGCCGCCCCATATCCACCCCACGCAGGACGAATGGATCTACGTGCTGGAGGGCGCGCTGGAGATCGAGTTCGGCACGGATGTGCACAAGGCCGGGCCGGGCGACACGATCCGCATGCCGATGGGCGTCGCGCACGGCATCTTCAACCGCTCGGGCAAGGACGCGACCTGCGTCTTCGGCGTGGCGCCCTCGCGCAAGCTCTTCGATCTCTTCACCAAACTCGACGGCGTGACCGACCCCGACGAGCTGGTGCGCATCTCGGCCGAGCACGAGGTCGATTTCCTGCCGCCGCCGGACGCGGCGTGACCGGGAGGGCCAGGCAATGGTGAAACGCAAGAAGGTGGCGGTCATCGGCGGCGGGGTGAGCGGCCTCGCCGCCGCAAAGGCCTTCGACGCCAGGGGGCACCGCGTCTGCGGGTTCGAGCGCAGCCACGACTTCGGCGGCGTGTGGGAGCTGTCGCGCTCCTACCCGGACGTGCAGACCCAGTCGCCCAAGGCTCTCTACCGCTACACCGACATGGCCATGCCGGCAGACTACCCGGAGTGGCCGAAGGGGCCGCAGGTGCACGCCTATCTGCACGCCTATGCGGACAGGCACGCCCTGCCCCGGCTCTTCCGGCTGAACACAGAGGTCGCCTCGATGGAGCGGCGGGCAGACGGCGAACCGGGCTGGACGCTGACGCTGCGCGCGGGCAGCCATGAATGGACCGAGGATTTCGACTTCGTCGCCATCTGCACCGGGCAGTTCTCGGAGAAGAACATCCTCACCCATCCGGGACAGGACAGGTTCACCGCACACGGTGGACGGGTCATGCATTCGTCGGAATACACCGACCCCTCGATCGCCGAGGGCAAGGATGTCATCGTGCTGGGCGCCTCGAAGTCGGGCACCGACATCGCGGTCAACGCGGCAAGGAACGGGGCGAAATCCGTGACGCTCGTCTACCGCGAGAACGTCTGGCGCATCCCCTATTTCGTGGGCGGCATCAACTTCAAGCGACTGCTCTACATGCGCGCGCAGGAGATGCAGTTCAACGGCTGGGGCCGCGGTCCGGCGGCCAAGGCCGTGGCGGCGGTGACGAAGCCGCTGGTCTGGGCCAACTTCCGCGGTCTGGAGACGCTGCTCAAGCTCCAGCTCGGGCTCAAGAAGCACAACATGGTGCCGAAGACGCCGATCGAGAAGGAGGCCTCCTGCTCGCTGCCGATCGTGACGCCGGGCTTCTTCGAATACATGAACGAGGGGAAGATCCGCCCCGTCATCGGCACCTTCGAGCGCTACGAGGAGGGCGGCGTGCGGCTGACCACCGGAGAGACGGTGCCCTGCGACGTGGCCGTGCTGGCCGTGGGCTGGAAGCTGGGCGTGCCCTACCTGCCCGAGGCCTACCGCAGGAAACTGATCGAGCCGGACGGGCAGTATCGGGTCTATCGCCTGTCGGTGAACCCCGACCTGCCCGACATGGGCTTCGTCGGCTTCAACTCCAGCTTCTGCACCACGCTCTCGGCGGAACTCGTCGCCAACTGGCTGGTGCGCTACATGGACGGCCAGCTTGCCCATCAGCCCACGCGGGAAGAGATGGAGGCCGACATCGAGGCCAACCTCGAATGGCGGCGCAAGGAGCGACCGGCGGCGCGCGTCTACGGCGGGCTCTGCTCGGCGCCCTTCCACTTCCGGCATTTCGACGAACTCATGCAGGACATGGGTGCGCGCCAGTGGAAACGCTCCAATCCGGTCGTCGAGATGTTCAGCCACCCGGACGCGGACGCCTACGGCCGTTTCCTGGCCACGACGCCGGAGTATCGCGCCGCCTGAGGGGGGAGCAGGCGGCGCGCTCCGCCCGCT
>CAZUVG010000528.1:0-2356 GCA_964623765.1 uncultured Roseicyclus sp. | reverse complement strand
CGTCGAAGGCCGCGTTCCACTGCTTGTACTTCTCGCCGAAGCGGACGACGACGATGTCGGCATTCTCGATGCCTTGGCGCGTGCGGATCGCGTTGAGCTTCGCGCCCTTGTGGTCGTGCCAGAACTTGTCCTCCTCCGCCCCGAGGATGGCCACGCCGCAATCGTCGCTCGCGGCGTGATCCGTCACGGGACCGGAGAATTCGACGTCCAGATCCTCCGCCCCGGCGACGATCCGGTCGCGCCAGTCGGTGTGGATCTCTCCGGAAAGATAGACCTGCAATGTCATCAGTCGCCCCCGTCTCGTTTCTTCGCGGCGGACGGTAGCGGGTCCACCGTGCGAGGCAACCCGGTTTCCGCCGACCCCAGAAGGCGCACCACGTCGTCGTCCGTCACCTCGCCGAAGTCGAGGTAGTGGACGCCGACGGCATGGAACGGCCGGGGCGTGGCGAGGCAGATGACCCGGTCGGCCTCGGCCGCGAGCGCCGCGGCGACATCGTCCGGCGCCACGGGAACGGCCACCCAGACCTCGGCCGCCCCGGCCTTTCGCATCGCAGCGATGGCCACGCGGACCGTCGCGCCCGTGGCGATGCCGTCGTCCACGAGGATCGCCGTGCGCCCCTCGACGGGTTCGGGCGCGCGTCCGCCGAGGTAGAGATCCCGGCGCCGCGCGATCTCCCCCAGAAGCCGCGTGATCTCGTCCTCGAAGTCCGCCTCGCTCCGGTTGCCGAGCGCCAGGACGTGGCGATTCCACACTGTCTGGGGCGACGCGCCGTCCACCAATGCGCCGGCCGCGAGTTCCCGCTGGCCGGGCATGCCGATCTTCCGGACGAAGACGAGGTCGAGCGGCGCGCCGAGCCGTTCGGCGACGATCCGCGCCAGCGGCACGCCGCCCCGCGGCAGGGCCAGCACGAGCGGGTCGTGCGGGCCGACGTCGCGGACGGCCTCGGCCAGCGGCTTCGCGGCGGCTTCACGGTTGTCGAACATGGGCACCTCCCTGCGCGGAAAACCCGGTAGGCGCCATGCCGGTTCCGCCTCAGCCGCGCAGCTTCCCGCCCGTGGCCTTGCCGACCTTCTCGACGATCTTCGCGGCGACGGCCTCGATCTCCTCCTCGGTCAGTGTCCGGTCGGTGGGCTGGAGCCTGACGGTCAGCGCGATCGACTTCCGCCCCTCGCCGAGACTGCCGCCCACGAACTCGTCGAAGACGCTGACGTCCGCGATGAGGGCCCTGTCCGCCCCCTGCGCCGCGTTGACGAGCGCGCCTGCCTCGACACCGGCATCGACGACGAAGGCGAAGTCGCGGTCGACGGCCTGGAACCCGGGCAGCGTGACGGCGCCGCGGCTCTCGCTCGTGTCCTTGGGCATCGGGATCGCCTCGGGGAAGAGCGTGAGCGCCATGGCGGGCCCTTTCACGTCCATCGCCTGCAGCACGCGCGGATGCAGCTCGCCGAAGATGCCAAGCACCTTCTTGGGACCCAGGCAGAGCATGCCGTGACGGCCAGGGTGCCACCAGCCGGGACCGCCGCGCAGGATCTGCGCCTTCGCGGGCGCACCCATCGCCGCGAGCGCCGCCTCGGCATCGGCCTTCACGTCGAAGACGTCCACCGGACGGCGCGCGCCGTGCGGGTCGCGCGGCCCGGAATGGCCCACGAGAAGCGCGGTGGCCTGCAGGTGCTGCTCGGCAGGCTCGCCGCCGTGGAAGGCATGGCCGACCTCGAACAGCGCAAGGTCAGACATGCCGCGCGCCTGGTTCCGCGCGGCAGCCTGAAGGAGGCCCGGCAGGAGATGGGGCCGCATGTGGCTCATCTCCGACGAGATCGGGTTCTCCAGCCGCGTGTCCTCGCCGCCGCCGCCGAAGAGCGCGGCCGAAGCCGCGTCGATGAAGCTGTATGTCACGCATTCGTCGTAGCCGAGCGCGGCAAGCGTCCTGCGGCCCGCGCGCTCGCGCTTCTGAATGGGTGTCAGGACGGGCGCCGGCACCCCGGGCTTCGGCCGCCGCATGGGCTTTGGCTCCAGCTTCGTGAGCGAGGCAACGCGCGCCACTTCTTCTACAAGATCAGGCTCGCCCTGCACATCGGGTCTCCAGGACGGCACCCAGACCTCCAGAACGTCGCCCTTGCCCATCGCCGAGAAGCCCAGCGCAGTCAGGATGCGCACCTGCTCGTCCCGCGGGATCTCCATGCCCACGAGGCTGATGACGCGCTTGGTATCCAGCGGATAGCTTCGCGCGGTCTTCACAGGCGCGCCGGCCTCCACGACCTCCGAAGCCTCGCCGCCGCACAGGTCGAGCACCATGCGCGTCGCTTCCTCAAGTCCGGGCAGCGTGTAGTCGGGATCCACGCCCCGCTCGAAGCGGTA
>CAZUVG010000527.1:0-2360 GCA_964623765.1 uncultured Roseicyclus sp. | reverse complement strand
GACGTGATGCCCGCCCGGAACGGGAAGCTCCTGATCGGGCTGTCCGAGCAAAAAAATAGCGGCAGGGCATCTGGCAGCTCGCGTGCACGCTCTTCGCCGCGGACGCGACATGTGCACTGCATGACATGCCATATCATCAGCGACCCCGTCGACTGACCCAAAACGCGGCCATTCCGAAGCGCGCCAATTCAGCTATCCCTCGCCGGTCTCCAAAGCTGGCGCACGTTCTCGCGATGATCGCGTTCGGTCAGTCATCACACATCCGGGGGCCTTGGAGATAAAGCGCAATCCCGGCCGATGGCGATGTCCGGCTCAAGTGCGGATTCCTGGCACTCGAAGCAGTCGGAAGGGCGGATCAGCGAGCCTTCTTCACGATGCGGGAAGGTTCTCGCGCAGGATGAGCTGCAGCCGGAGATTGACCGGAGGCCGTTTCTCGGCACGGATACCGGCCGCGAGCCGGTCGAGCGCCTCGCGCGCCTCGGCCCGCGCGTCCTGGTCGATCACGGCGTCGAGCGTCCCGTCGAGAAGAAGCGCGCTCTTCTCCGGCGTGGCGTCATGGGCCACGAACACCACGTCGCTCGCCCGCCCCTCGTCCCGCAGCGTCCGCGCGATGCCCATGGTGGCGCCGCCCGCATTGTAGATCGCGCGGAGGTCCGGCGTCTGGGCGAGAAGCTTGCGCGTCTCCTGCCCGGCCCGCGCGCGATCCTCGCCGCTTTCGCGCAACTCGAGAATCTCGAGGTCGGGAAAGTCCTCCGCCAGCACCTGCCGGAAGCCCATCTCCCGCTCCTGGTGGCCGCGATAGGCGAGCGTTCCCGCGAACAGCGCGACCTTCCCCCGCGCCCCCCGGCCGAGAAAACGCCCGGTGACGAAACCGGCCAGCCGCCCGGCCTGGCCGTTGTCAATGCCGACATAGCTCTCGCGCGGGGCGCCGGGAATGTCCGTGGCCAGCGTCACCACCCGGATGCCCCCGTCCGCCAGGCGACGGATCGCCTCGCGCACGCCGGGATGATCGGTGGCGACGACCGCGACGCCCTCGACGCGGCCCGCCATCGCCAGCAGCCGCCGCGACAGGTCCTCCCCGTCCAGACTTTCCGGCCGCTCGATCCTGAGCGAGACGGCGTCGCGACGGGCCGCCTCCTCGGCGAGGAGACCGGCCAGTTCCTCGATGAAGGCGTTGGTCCCCGCCGGGAGGATGGCGGCCAGCCGCACGGGGCGCGCACCGGCGGCAGACGCATCCTCCGGGAAGTAGCCGATCTGGCGCGCCGCGCGCAGAACCCGCGCCCTCATCCGTGCCGAGACGCCGGGACGCCCGTGCAGAACCCTGTCCACGGTCGCCGGCGACACGCCCGCCTCCTTCGCCACGTCCGTCAGTCTGGGCAGCATCGTCCACGCTCCTGATGGGAACGGAGGTAATTCCGGCGAAGCATACCGGTCAAGGAAACGTCAACACTCCGAAATACAATACTTCCGGGCAGTCATTGCAGAATCCACCTCAAAATACCTCAGAATGCGGCGTTGACTTGCGGCGACGAGTCGGGCGCTCTTGTCAGCGCGACAGACGGAGGAGGGCGTCGTAACCATGACCCTGGCGGAGGCGGAGCGCGGACCCCGCGACTACAGCCTGACGGGGCCGGAAGCGCGGCACGCGGTCGAGGTCGGACTCGCCGCGGCACAATGGTATCACTCCGACGTACCCCGCAAGACGATGAAGGAACTGATGCGCCGGACCGACGGGCCCGCGACGCGTGACACGATCCTCTGGATCGGGCTCCTCGCTCTCTCCGCCGCCGGCGGCATCGCGACCTGGGGGACGTGGTGGACCGTGCCATTCTGGGCGGTCTACGGGGTGCTCTACGGCTCGGCCTGCGATTCCCGCTGGCACGAATGCGGCCACGGAACGGCATTCCGCACGGACTGGAAGAACGACGCCGTCTACGCGATCGCGAGCTTCATGGTCATGCGCAATCCCGTCACCTGGCGCTGGAGCCATGCGCGCCATCACACCGACACGATCATCGTCGGCCGCGACCCCGAAATCGCCGTGATGCGGCCGCCGAACCTTCCGCGGAAGCTCCTGCATTTCATCGGCATTCCCGACGTGTTCCAGCACTTCCGGATTCTCCTGCGCAACGCCGCGGGCCGCTTTTCGGCCGATGAGCGCGACTACATCCCCGAGACCGAGCGGCCGAAGGCCGTCGCATGGGCGCGCGCGTTCGTGGCGATCCATGTTCTCGCCGTCGCGCTGGCGCTGGCGACATGGTCGCTGTTGCCCGTCATGCTTGTCGGCGGGCCGAGGATTTACGGGGCCTGGCACATGGTGATGACCGGTCTCCTCCAGCACGGCGGCCTGGCCGAGGACG
>CAZUVG010000526.1:0-2363 GCA_964623765.1 uncultured Roseicyclus sp. | reverse complement strand
TCACGCCCTCGCGGCACCACCGCCAGACGCAGTTCGAAGAGGGCCGCCCGGGGGCCAGCTTGGCCGCCTGGGAGAGCGTGATATGCTCCTCCGCGGCCAGGGCCCCGGGGTTGGCCCCGTTTGCCATTCCTGTTGAATCTTGCTGCTTCACGTCGGACTCCTCGCTCGTCTGGCCCGGCCCTCACTGGGCTCCGGCTGCTTGCGACGGGGGAAGAATCCACGCTGTTTTGGGGCGGTAACTCGGTAACTCGAGTTACCAGCCGGCCCAGCAACGACAACGGCCCTCCCGTGCTGGGAGGGCCGTAGAAATGGTGAAGATTTTCCTGGTCGATCTTGCGGCGGTAACTCGGCTTTAGACCGGCTGGCCGGATCGAATCGCGAAGATCATCTGCCACAGCCGATCAATCTCGCCCCGCTCTACCAGTTGCAACGGTGTGGAGCCGCCGAATGCGTCGTTTGGCTCCTCCATCCAGCCGGCGATATCCTCGGCGTCCATGATCTCGTCGAGCGCTTTGTGCAGGCGATCAACTTCGGTGAGGCGACGCTTTGTCTCAGGACGCGGATCCCGAGACTTCGACTCGAGCTCGCTCAACTTGCGGGGCGAAATGCCGACCAGGCGTGACATCTGCGTTTGCTTCAGCCCGAACTTGATTCGCACAGCCTTTGCCCGGGACACAGACTTCTTCGGTTTCTTGACCGGTGCGGCGGCAGCCGCCTTCTTCGTGGCGGCGCTGCGTGTCTTCTTCGAGACCTTCGATTTGTTGGCGTTACGAATGGCTGTCATGTCGTGGCTCCACGTCAATCATCGGGTCGACTTTGCCCCAGGTCAAGCAGAAACGCTCGCAAATTTGCGAGTCAGCTTGCGCCGCCCAGGGTTATTCGCCCCCTGGAACCCAGACAGTCTACGAACACCACCGTATTGGTCGCGTCCGGGACCGCTGCCGAGGGGGTAATCAGGCCGCAGAACCCGGCCTCTGCCGCCGCCCGTCCGACCGCCTGCGAAACGGACTCCTGGCCACCGGCGTTCTCCTGCTCCCAGTCGATGGACAACAGTCGCTCCTCGGACACGCGGATGGACTGCCGAAACTCTCCTTCGCGAAGATCGAGGAAGGATCTGGCGTCGACGTGGATGGCCCTAACAACGATGTGAAGATCGGAGGGAACCGGAATCGCAAAGCGGCGGTACGTCGCCAGGGCCTCGGTTAGAGCACTCTCCGGTGAGTCTGACGCGTGGAGCACGCGCATCTGGCCGGGGGCGTTCCACCGCGAGCCCTTAAGCTTCGCCCCTTTGCCGCTGATGAGGTCCGGCAGTTCGGAGTACTTCGGGTTGGTTGCACGGAACACTGTGCCGTCAAACCTGACGCCAGCCCCTGATTCAAATAGCCGGCGCATCGCCGCTGCGATCCGCTCGTACTCATCGTGTAGTGTGATCTGTACTGGCGGCAATGGCACCCCGGGCTTCAGAAGTTACCTCGATTGTTGCCAGACTCTAACCGACCTGCCGCATGATCTCCGCCACCTTGCCGTGGTCCCTCTCGGCGTAGACCGCGTCCGTGACCTGGGCCGAGGAGTGCCCGAGGGCCAACTGGGCGGCCTCGAGGCCGAAGGCCCGGCGGATCTCGGTCGCGGCGGTGTGCCGGAGTTGGTGCGGGTGCCAGCGGTGGGCCTTCTGCCACGCCGCCAAGTCGGCCTTCTGCTTTGGGGTCAGCCGGACCCGCCACTCGGCCAGCGTCTCGTCCTCTCGCCGCCCGAGCGGGGGCGGTGGGGGGAAGGCCCGGTCGCACGCCCTCCGGATCGCGACGTAGTAGCTCGCCGTCGTGTACCGGTCGCCCACGGCCCGCTCCGGGTCCAGCGACCGGTTCGTCCCGACCCGGTTGCCGCACGAGAGCGGCGTCTTCCGGGCCGCGCTGGCCGCCGCCCGTCGCTCGGCCTCCGCCTCGGCCGGGCTGAACACAAACGCCTCCGGATCGCGGCCGTCGAGGAACGGCTCGAGCACGGCCTGGGCCCGCGGCCCGAGCACGATCGTCCGCTCCATCGCGCGGAACTGGTTCTTGTGCTCCCTTGGGCGGAAGAGCCACACCGGCGGCTCGTCGTCCTCGCTCGGGTACCGCTCGATGTCCGCCGGTCGCATGCCGAGCAGCTCGCCAGGCCGAGCCCCGGTCAGCAGTTGAAGGTCGATCACTGCGGCGACCTGCCTGCTCACGAACGGCCGGACGGCGTCCACCCGCCCCTGCGGGACCGGGGCGACCTTCTTGCCCTCGCGGGCCGTGGTGCGTCCTCGCTTCAGCGCCTCGACCGTGTCGAGCGACTGGTAGACCGACGCGGGGATCATCTCCTGCGACGCGGCCCAGCGGAACATCCGC
>CAZUVG010000525.1:0-2366 GCA_964623765.1 uncultured Roseicyclus sp. | reverse complement strand
CCGCGCCGACAGCGCCGACATCGACCGCGCGATGTCGTCGGCCAGCCCGATCACCCGGCTCGCCTTCAGCCCCGGCGCGGGTTCCAGTTCGTACATCGTCACGACCGGGCCGGGGCGGACCGAGACGATCTCGCCCTTCACGCCGTAGTCGTCGAGGACGTTTTCCAGCATCCGGGCGTTCTCCTCCAGCGCCTCGTCGGAAAGGTGGTGGCGCTGGATCGTGTCGGGGTTCGTCAGAAGGTTCAGCGGCGGGAACTCGTAGGGTTCAGGCTCGCTCAGCGGCAGGGAGGGCTGGGCGTCCTCGATGGCGCGGCGCGAGGGAGCGGCCTTCTTCGCGGCGTGCTGAACGACCCGGCGCTGGAGTTCGGCGCGCGGCAGGGTTGCCGCGGGCGCGGGGCCGTAGTTCGGCTCGGGCGCCATGGCCTCGGCGTCGTCGTGGTCCCCGTCGTCGTCGATCGCTTGGTCATCCTCGACGAAGATGTTGTCCCCGGCCGGTCCGCCGACGGGTGCCGCATGATCGGCCGTCAACGGCGGTTCGGCGCGAAGCGCAGGCGACAGGAGCGTCTCCGGCGGTGCCGCGGCCGCCGCCCCGAGGCGGCGCTGGGCGGCCGCCGCGACAACGTTCGGGCGGCGCACGCGGCTGCGGATGGCGTCCGAGATGCGCGCGCGGATATGGTCGTCGTCGGGCGCCTCGATGTCGTCGGAAAGGTGGCGGCGATCGCGGTCGGGCAGTTCCGGCTCGATGTCCGCGGGGACCTCGAACTCCGGCTGCCGCGCCCGGCGAAGCGCCAGTCGGGAAAAGAGGCCGGCCGACCGCGCCTCGGGCATATCGTCCGCGTCTTCGGACAGGTCGTGCGGTTCCGGCGTCTCCGCGGCGCGGCGCAGCACGGGGCCACGGTCCGCCTCGGGGAGGGATTGCGCGGTGCGTGCCTCCCGCCGGTCCTGCCGTGCCGCCGCGATGCGCCCGGCGGCACGCCCGGCCCCGACACCCGCGCCGCGCAGGGCCGAAAGGACGGTGTTCGAGGCCGCGACGAGGCCCAGAACGAGGAAGCGCATCGCACCCCGGAATTCGGCCCGGTTGACGCCCGTGACGTGGAACGCCATGCCGGCGGCGCCAAGGAAGGCCGCGGCCGCGATCAGCTTGAGCGAGGTCTCGACCGCGAACGGCATCGCGTTCAGCACCGCGCCCAGAACCGTGTCCCCGAACAGGCCGCCCAGTCCGAAGGAATGGGTCCAGCCTTGCGGCGGCACGTGGCTTGCAGCGTAGATCGAGGCGAGCGCCAGGGCGATGGGCAGGAACAGAACGCGCGGCAGCGCGCGCTCGGCCCCTGCGTGGAACAGGAACCGCACGCCCCACGCCAGGAACGCGACCGGCAGGACCAGCGCGCCGTAGCCCACGATCATCATGAGGATCGCGGCGACCGAGGCGCCGGTGCGGCCAAGGAGGTTCTCGGGGGGCGAGTCGGTGGCGGCCATCCAGTTCGGATCGTCCGGCGCGTAGCTCAGCAGGAGCGCCGCGCAGGCCGTGCCCAGCACGAGAAGCGTCAGGCCGAGAAGTTCCTGCCCCCGCCGCACGAGGAAGGCATGCGTCTCCTCGTCGAGAAACGGGTCGCGCTGTCGGGTCTGGTAGGCCATTCCGGGCTTCCTCATTCGTAAAGCGTCTGCCGCAGGCGTTCGAGGCCGCGGCGCATGTCGTCCTTGGGCGCGACCATGGCCACGCGGATACGGTCGCGACCGGGTGTCCCGGCCTCGGTCTCGCGGGCGAGGTAGTGACCGGGCAGCACCCGCACCCCGGCCTCGCGCCAGAGCTTCACCGCCGCGGCCTCGCCGTCCTCGACCGGCAGCCAGAGGAAGAAGCCTGCGGGCGGCCCGGCATATCCCGGCACGCCCGCCAGCACCTCGTCGGCGATCCGGTACTTCTCGCGGTAAAGGGCGCGGTTCTCCTCCACGTGTGCCTCGTCGTTCCACGCGCGTTCCGCCACGGCCTGAAGCGGCAGGGGCAGGGGCGCGCCGGCGTAGTTGCGCAGCTGTTTCATCCGCCCGACGCTCTCCGGCCCGCCCGCGGCGAAGCCCGAGCGCAGGCCCGGCATGTTCGACCGCTTGGACAGCGAGTGGAAGATCACGACACGCTCGGGATCGGCGCCGTTCGCCTCCGCGGCGGCAAGCGCGCCCGGGGGCGGGGCGTCGCGGTAGATCTCGGAATAGCACTCGTCGGCGAAGATGCGGAAATCGTGCCGCTCGGCCAGCGCCACCAGGTCCGCCCAGTAGCCCTCATCGGCCACCGATCCCTGCGGATTGGCGGGCGAGCAGATGTAGGCGATGGCGGTCCGCTCCAGCGTCTCGGCGGGCAGCGCGGCGTAGTCCGG
>CAZUVG010000524.1:0-2378 GCA_964623765.1 uncultured Roseicyclus sp. | reverse complement strand
GTAGGATTCGATCGTGTCCGCCGCGTTCAGAAGGCCTCCCAAGGGATTGTTGATCTCATGCGCCAGGGACGAGCTGAGCCGGCCGAGGCTGACCAAACGTTCACGTTCCGCCAGTCTCCGCTCGGCGTCTGCCTTCTCCTCCACGGAACCGATCATGTCGTTGTAAGTTCGGAACAGACGCGCGACTTCGGTGTCGCCATCCGGAATCTCGGCCTCGGTGAACCTTGCGGGACGTCCCTCTTCGGTGCTCATGCGCCGGGCGAGAACATCGACGGGCCGCAGCATGTGCCGCATGACGAAATAGCCCAGGAGCGCGAGCGCACCGGTCGCAGCCGTGTTGAATACAAGCAGGAACAGCGCGGCGCGGCGTCGTTCATCGATGAGGTCGGCGACGTCGAGTTCGGAAACGACCCGTCCGACGGTGCGCCCCTGATAGGTCAAGGGCGCCTGGACGCGGATATGGGTGTCGCGTCGCGCCAGCGAAATCTCGTCCAGTGCAGGCACGGTGCCAAGATCGAAGTGATCGGCAAGCGCGCTGTCGACCGGGGCCCGGCGCGGATCCGACGCCGCGATGACCGTTCCGTCGTCATTGGCGACAACCGTCAGCACCATCCTGTGATCTTCGCCGACGCGGGTGGCCCGATCAAGCGTGTCGAAGACGGCCCAGATATCCTGGCGCAGCACAGCGGGCCCCAGCGCAAGCGACAGACCCGACACATGCTGACGCGTCAATTCCTCCAGACGCGCTTCCTGCGTGCGTGTCAGCGCGGTCAGGACCTGCTGCGACGCGGCCAGCCCGGCCAGCAACATCATGGCCGCGCCCATGAGCGGCACCCGTACAGCAATTGGCAGGCGGCCGAGCATGCGGATCATGGCTGTGGCCCGACCTCCGCCATCCGTGCAGCGATACCATCGAACAATTGGGGCTCCGGTCGGGCGAAGCCTTCGAGATGGAGCGTGCGCAGCATGATGCGACCCGCGTCGAGGGCTTGCATGGTCAGCAGCGCGCGCGAGAAGGCCTCGATTTCGGCCGCGTTGACCCGGTCGGACCGGCATACGATCGGCGGAAAGCCGAACCATTCCGAGCGCGAGACCACACGAGTTCGGCCGGCCAGGTCCGGCTCGACTTGCGACAGGACCTCCCAGACATATCCGTCGACGCTGCCCGAGCGCGTCAGACCATTTGCCACGGCGCGCACCACGTTTCGATGGCCGTCGGTAAAGATCGTGCGGCGAAAGAAGGAGTCGGGCGTCCGGTTCATGCGGGCGAGGTCGGATGCCGTGACCAGCCAGCCCGAGTTGCTGTCAGGGTCCGAAAATGCATGGATGCCGCGTTCGAGACCGGCCATATCGCTTGCCGGGTCGTTTCGCGCCGCGATCAGATACGACCGATAGAGCGGCCTGCCTTGCCAGACCGGAACCGCGACCAGGGACAAGGACTCTTTCCATTTGAGGAACGGGTATCCGCACAGCCACGCGGCATCGATCGCGCCCTCCAGAAGCAGCGCAGTCACTTCCTGATAGGTGCGCCGCTGAAGCAACTCGATCGGTCGGCCCATTGCCGCCGCCAGCGTCGAGCGTATCTGGTCCACGACGATCGCGTCGTTGTCGAGAAACACGGGCGTCAGCCCGAAACGAAAGGCCGGCTGAGCCAACGAGGTTCCCGCGACCAAGCTGGTGGATGCCGCGGCGCTGCCGGCAAGGAAGCGCCGTCTCGTCATGGTCCGAGCGATGCATCCTCCGTGCGCGTTCGGCGTCACTCCCATTCCATCTCTTCGTAGGTCGCCTGCGCGTTGCGGCCCGCAAGCGCGCCGAACTGGTCCAGATGGGCCCAGTCCGACTGGTCGATGCTCGGCGCGTCCATGATGTCGCCGCCCGCCTCGATCAGCGCCCCGATCTGCGTGCGCAGGTTCACGAGATAGTCGTGGGTGTCGCGCGTGGCCGTGGGCAGATCGGTCGCGCGGCCATGGCCGGGCACGATATGCGCGGGCCCAAACGCCGCCATCGTCTCGAACACCGAGATCCAGCTGTCGGTGTCGCGGGCCGGGCCATTGCCCGGCAGGCGGTCGACATAGACGATGTCGCCGGTGAACATCACGTCGCGCTCGTCCAGCCAGACGAAGCTGTCGCCCGGCGTGTGGGCCGGGCCGCGATGCATGATCTCGAAGCTGAGGCCGCCGAACTCTAGTGTGTAATCGGTCTCGAAGGTCGTATCGGCATAGGCCGGTTCGGTCCCCTGCAATCCCTCGCCGAGGAATTGCGACAGCGCGATCATGTGCTCCTGTGCGCGGGCCTGGTGATCCGCGACCGACGCTTGGGACGCGATCACCGTCGCCCCCTGCGCCTGCCAATAGCCGTTGCCGAGCCAGCGATGATCC
>CAZUVG010000523.1:0-2387 GCA_964623765.1 uncultured Roseicyclus sp. | reverse complement strand
GCGGTGGCGGAACCGAGCCGGCAGGCCGACATTTCGGCACGTGTGACCGCTGTGGCGGCCGTCGATGACGAGCGTGCCGGGCTCCTGCAGCGCGGCCAGCACCTCCAGTTCGCCTACCGGCGTCACGCCCTCGGCCGGCACCATCGGCTGGATGCAGAACATCGGGCAGGGCCGCGAGGTCTGTGTCCAGAACTCGTCCACCCGGGCGTCGTTGTCCTGCTCACGCATGATCTCGACGGGGCCCGACGGGGTCTCCACCGTCACCGACATCATGTCGGACGTGATGCCCACCGGATCTGCCATCGCCGTGCCGCCAAGGACGAGGCTCGCGAAGGCAGTGGCTATTGCGAAACTTGCTCGTGTCATGGTGTTCCTCCCTTCATCCGATGGTTGCAACGTGGGACGATTGGCGCGCGCAGTCAATCGCCGCCGAGGGGTTGCCCGGCCGCCGGGGCGGCCCATAACCAGAGAATGTCGTATCGCACCCTTGCTATACTGGCCTTTCTCTGGCTGCTCCCCGCCACCGGCGCCCATGCCTGGCAGGCAGGGGTCGAAGGGCGCATCTGCACGCTTGAGCATTCCGGCGCGGAGGCGGAGGCGCGGCTGACCTTCGACCCGGCGGGGCCGCTTTACACGATCTCGCTCACGCGGACCGACCCGTGGCCCGAGGCCGCCGTGTTCGCGATCCGGTTCGAGGGGCCGCGCGCGCTCACGATCTCCACGACGCGACACGTGCTGTCCGATGGCAAACGGACGCTGACGGTGACCGACCGCGGCTTCGGCAACGTGCTGGACGGGCTGGAGCTCAACGCGCTTGCAATTGCCTTGGCCGAAGATACGCGCGTTGTGCTCGACCTGTCGGCCGCGGCACCCGAGGTGGCGGCCTTCCGCGCCTGCCTGGTGGTACCTTCCGTCTGAACCCCCGTGTACCCAGGTGAACCTGTGCCCTCCAGCGCGGCCGCCCGCGGGCCGCCGTTGGCCACTCGCGGCGGCCTGATGGGGCCATGCCCGCCTCGGCCAAGTAGTCAGGCCGGGGCGGCGGCGGGCTGGGGGCGCAGTCGCCCGGCGGCTAGGGAGGATAGGGCCACCATCACCGCGGCGGTGCCGAGCGTCAGCGTCAGCCCGCCGACCTGGTAGGTCAGCCCCGACAGCAGCGTGCCTGTCAGACGCCCCGCGGCGTTCGCCATGTAGTAGAAGCCCACGTCCATCGTCACCCGCTCGGCCTTCGTGAAGGCGAGGATCAGGTAGGAATGGAGCGAGGAGTTCACCGCGAAGAGTGCGCCGAAGATCAGAAGTCCCACCACGAGCGTCGCCGTGAGCCAAGACGCCGGCCCGCCCGAGGCGGCCACCGCCACGGCGAGCGCCGCGGGCACGGTGACAAGCGCCATGGCCCAGCCGCGTGCGGCCGCGATGAGTTCGGCCTCGGGTCGGTGCGCAGCGCCGAGGATGCGCGGCGCGATCGCCTGCACGAAGCCATAGAGGATGATCCAGCCCGCCATGAAGGTGCCGATCATGAAGAAGGCGGCGCGGTTGCCCTCTGTCGTGCCGTCCGAAAGCACGGCGTAGAAGTAGATCGGGATGCCCACGACGAACCACACGTCGCGCGCGCCGAACAGGAAAACGCGCGCCGCCGAGAGCCAGTTGATGTTGGCAGACTTCGAGAAGACCTCGGAGAACTTCGCGCCCTTGCGGCCCGCAGGCAGCCCCGGCGGCATGGCCACGAGCACCGCGACGAGGATCGCCGCCAGCACCGCAGCCATGCCGAGCACCGCCGCCGTGAACCCTGCCGTCGCCAGAAGGCCCGCTCCGAGCAGGAAGCCGAGCCCCTTCACCGCGTTCTTCGACCCCGTCAGCAAAGCCACCCAGCGGAACAGCCCGTCGCCCTCGGCCGGTGCCAGCACCTTGACGGCGGATTTCGAGGACATCTTGGACAGGTCCTTGGCCACCCCGCTCGCGCCCTGCACCAGCATCACGTAGACGACGGAGACGCCGACGGCCCATGTCGGGTCGAGCTGCGCCAGCGCGATGAGTGCCAGCACCTGCAGCCCGAGCCCCGCGTAAAGCGTCCGGGTCAGCCCGAAGCGCGCGGCCAGCCAGCCCGCGGCGAGGTTCGTCACCATGCCCGCGATCTCGTAGAGGACGAAGAGATAGGCCAGCTGCACCGGCGAGAAGCCCAGCATGTGGAAATGCAGGAGCACCAGCATCCTGAGCGCACCGTCGGTGAGCATGAAGGCCCAGTAGGCAGCGGTCACGGCGATGTAGGCGGACATGCCCTCGGGACGATGGCTCACAGCGAGGTCCCCACCATCAGTGCCACGTCCACGAGACGGTGGGCATAGCCCATCTCGTTGTCGTACCAGGCGTAGACCTTCACTTGCGTGCCGTTG
>CAZUVG010000522.1:0-2388 GCA_964623765.1 uncultured Roseicyclus sp. | reverse complement strand
TCGTCCCGGCAAAAACTCCGGGGGGATTGCGGCACGCGCGGGGGGCAAAGCCCCCTGCCAGGGTCAGGAGATCACCACCGCCTGGCCCCAGATGTAAACCGCGAGAAACAGGAACAGCCAGACCACGTCGACGAAGTGCCAGTACCACGCCGCCGCCTCGAAGCCGATGTGCTTGTCCGAGGTGAAATGCCCCGACCGCACCCTGAGCCAGCAGACCGCCAGGAAGATCGTGCCGATGATCACGTGCAGACCGTGGAAGCCCGTGGCGAGGAAGAAGGTGGAGAAGAACTTGTCGCCGCCGAAGCTCCAGTCGTAATGGGCGATCAGTTCCCAGTATTCGAAGGCTTGAAGTCCCGTGAACACCACGCCCAGTACGATGCCGATGGCAAGGCCCAGTTCCACGTCCTTGCGGCTCTCGTCATGCACGAGCGCGTGGTGCGCCCAGGTGACCGCGCAGCCTGACAGGAGCAGGACCAGCGTGTTGATCAGCGGCAGGTGGAACGGGTCGACCGCGTAGATCTCGGGCGGCACGTATTCCGAGGCCTCGTAGGTGTTCATCGGGTAGAGGGCGTGCTTGAAGAAGGCCCAGAACCAGGCGACGAAGAACATCACCTCGGACATGATGAACATGATGAAGCCGTACTTGAGGCCAAGCCGCACCACCGGTGTGTGGTCGCCCTGCTGGCTCTCGGACACGACGTCGGCCCACCAGCCGTACATGACGTAGAGCACGGCGGCGAAGCCCATCAGGAACAGCCACGGTCCCGAGCCGTGCATCCAGTTGACCGCTCCGAAGAGCATCGCGAACGCGCCCGCGGCCGCCATGAACGGCCAGATCGACGGCGGCAGGATGTGATAGTCGTGTTTGGCCTGTGCCATGGGCGGTCCCTCCGTTGGGTCGTCAGTTATTGGCCGGCGCTGCATTCGTCTCCAGCGCGGCATAGTCTTCGGGCATGTCCGTCACATGAAAGGTGTAGGACAGTGTGATAGCGAGCGTGCCGACCGTCTCGGGATCGTCCACGATCTCGGGGTCGACGAAGAAGGTCACCGGCATGAGTACGGTCTCGCCGGGTTCCAGCACCTGCATCTCGAAGCAGAAGCAGGCGATCTTCACGAAGTAGGGTCCGGTTTCGTAGGGCGCGACGTTGAAGCTCGCGGTTCCCGCGATGGGCCGGTCGGTCGGGTTGTGCGCCTCGTAATAGGCCAGCCCGGTCTCCCCGATCCGGATGTCCATGTGCGGCTCCACCGCGCGGAACTCCCACGGCATGTCGCGCGCGCGACTGGCATCGAAGCGGACGCGGATCGTGTCCTCGAGCACGCGGTCGCTCTCCTGCTCGGCGACCTGCGTCGTCCCGCCGAAGCCCGTGACGCGGCAGAACCAGTCGTAGAGCGGCACGGCGGCCCAGGCCATCGCGCCCATTACCAGGACAACGCCAAGAAGCTTGGCGACGACTTTCTGGTCCTGCGTCATTGCCCCTCCTCAACAGGCGGCGTGATCGACACGCGCGGCTGGTGGTCGAACGCCTCCATCGAGGCGCCCTCCCGGATCTTCGCGATGGTCAGGCCGAACACGATGGCGGCGAAGGCCACGAGGCTCAGCGCGACGCCGACGTTGCGGCCCAGGCGGCGCTTGTGCAGTTCGTGCGTCTCGGAGATCGGCATGGTGTCAGGCCCCCCAGAGACCGGTCTGACGGAGCGCCTCGTCGGCCAGAAGCGCACCGAAATGCAAAAAGAGATAGTAGAGCGAGAACCGGAAGAGGCCCTTCTCAACAGTATACTTGTCGGCTTCCGCCGCTGTCTCGTCGCGACGCCAGACGGCATGGGCACGGATGAGGAAGATCGCGTTCAGCACGATGGCCGCCGCGAGGTAGACCGGCCCACCCACCGAAGTGAAACCGAGACCGACGGCCACGGGCGCCAGAAGGAGCGAGTAGACCCAGACCTGCCGCCGCGTCTCGGCACGGCCGTGCGTGACGGTCAGCATCGGCACCTTGGCCTCGTGGTAGTCGGACTTCATGAACAGCGCGAGCGCCCAGAAATGCGGCGGCGTCCACATGAAGATCAGGCCGAACATGAGGATTGACGCAAGGCTCACCTCGCCGCTCACAGCCGCCCAGCCGATCACCGGCGGGAAGGCGCCGGCCGCGCCGCCGATGACGATGTTTTGCGGCGTCGAACGCTTCAGCCACATCGTGTAGATCACGGCGTAGAAGAAGATCGTGAAGGCCAGCAGGCCCGCCGCGATCCAGTTCGTCGCGAGCCCCAGCATCGCCACCGAAATGGCCGACAGCGCCACCCCGATCGAAAGGGCCTCTCCGGCATCGATCCGGCCGGCCGGGACAGGGCGGCCGCGCGTGCGCTTCATGATCCGGTCGATGTCGGCGTCGT
>CAZUVG010000521.1:0-2392 GCA_964623765.1 uncultured Roseicyclus sp. | reverse complement strand
GGCCGCGGCGCCCGCCTTCACGCCGGATTGACCAAGCTCCTGCAAGGTGAGGATCAGTTCCCGGGCGGTCCGCTGCCTCCGGTCAGAGAAACTCGATCTCGATGAAGGCGACCTCGAAGTCGTTGGCGTTCACGACGTCGTGTTGGACGCCGCTCTGACGGAAGTAGGGCACGCTGTTGCTGAGCTGCGCCTCGCGCTCGACGCCGCCCGGTTCGCGCAGCGTCAGGGCGCCGTCGAACAGCGGCACCACCACGTAATCATGCGCGTGGCGGTGCCAGCCGGTGTTGTCGCCACGCGCGGGGAAGCGCCATTCCGTCACGCGCGTCCGTGCGTTCTCGATCAGGACGGTTCCGGTCGCCGTCCCCGGCGTGGCATCTCCGCACACGGCTCAGCTTTCGCCGCGGCCGAGCGCGCGCCACGCCAGAGGCAGCGCACAGGCCAGAAGGCCAAGCTTCGCCAGCTCGCCGGGCAGGAACGGTATCAAGCCCAGTTCCAGCACGGGCTTGTCCCAGCCCGCCACCGTCCCGAGCCAGCCAAGACCCGCTGCGTAGATCACTGCAAGCCCCAGGAGGGCGGCCGCGGCGCTGCCGGCGAGGGAGCGGTCCCAGCCGCGTTCGGCCAATGCCCCGGTGGCCCATGCGGCAAGGGCGAAGCCTGCAAGATAGCCGGCGGTCGGTCCGGTGAAATACGCAAGCCCCGCTGCTGGCCCGGCGAAGACGGGCAGTCCCACGGCGCCTTGCGCCAGCCAGGCGAGGACGGTCACGAGGCCGAGCCGGGCGCCAAGGGCGAAGCCGAGCAGGAGGACCGTGAAGGTCTGCATCGTCATCGGCACGGGAAAGAACGGCACCGAGATCTTCGAGGACAGTGTCAGCAGGGCGGATCCCCCGGCGACAAGGAGCGCGGACTTCGCGAGCGACGGCTCGCCAAGCGCCGCGGCAGAGAGCGTGGTATTGCGCATCATGTTCAATCCTCCTTCGGTCAGGCCACCGCGTCGCGCAAGGCGGCGAGCGTGGCGTTGCGCTCGGCGCGCGCCGCGCGCGCCGCCTCCATGTCGACCGCGACGAAGCGGGTGGGCGTGTTCGGCTGAAGCTGGCCGATGAGGTCCATGTCGGCGGAGATGATCGTGCCGATCATGAAATACCCGCCGCCCGAGACCGCGTCGCGGTGCAGGATGATGGGTTCGGTTCCCGAGGGCACCTGCACCGAGCCGTAGGGGTAGCAGGCGTCTGTGATGTTCGAGGGATCCGATCCCGCGCCGAAGGGTTGCTCGCGCGGGACGAACTCCATCGGGCGGCCGCCCTGGAAGCGGTATCCCATGCGGTCCGCCTCGTTGGCGACCTTCCAGCTGTCCTCGAAGAAGGCCTTTTGCGCTGCCTCGGTGATCCTGTGCCAGTAGAGGCCGGGCATCATGCGCAACCGGGCCTCTGCGTCCGGACCGCGGCGAAGGTTTTCGGGCACGGATTTGCCGTCCCTCCCGGAGGCCTTTTCCGAGCCGATGGGGATCGTGTCGCCGGGCTGAACCGCGCGGCCCTCGATGCCGCCGAGCGCACCGATGGGATAGGTGGAGCGGCTGCCCAGCATCGGCGGCGTCGTGATGCCCCCCGAAATGGCGACGTAGGCGCGCGCGCCGGACCGGAGGAAGTCGAATGACAGCACGTCGCCTGCCTTCACGTCGAAGGCGGTCCAACTCTCGCGCAGTTCGTCGTTTACCTTGGGTGGCAGGTCGGCGCCGCATACGGCCACGGTCGCGGCCTCGGTGAACTCCAGCTCCGGCCCCATGAAGACGGTTTCCAGACCTGCGGCATCCTCCGGGTTGCCGACGAGCAGGTTGGCCGCGCGCATCGCGAGCCGGTCCATCGCCCCGCCGATGGGGATCCCGAGATGAAAGTAGCCGGGGCGGCCGAGGTCCTGGATGGTGGTGAGGATCCCTGATGAAATGACGTTAACCGGCATAGAGCGCCTCCAGCAGCTTGGCGTTGGTGCCGTCGATATCGGCGTTGTAGTCGTCGAGAGAGAAGACCACGTCGGCCGTCCGGGGTGTCCACGTGTTGGCATGTACCTGTTCGACGGCCGCGTCATATTCCTCGCGCGTGATCGGCGTGAACTTCACGATGTCGCCCGGCTTGAAGAAGACCATGAAGTCGCGCAGGTAACTCATCTCCTGCTGCGGGTCGAAGATCGGCATCGGCGTGATACCGAACATCTGGTAACCGCCGGCGCCGCGCACCGAGTAGATGCAGGAAAAGCAGCCGCCGTAGCCAACCGTGAGCTTGGGAGTATCCGTCCGCGGGCGAAGGTATTTCGGAACCTCGATCTGCCGCGGCCGGTCGACCATCTGATAGAGGAAGGGCAGGCCGGAGACGAAGCCCACCATCGAGACGAACCACGGAGA